>DAIQBF010000019.1:0-21094 GCA_036781305.1 Lutibacter sp. | reverse complement strand
TACAAAATAAATTTAACACCAATTCTGGCACTATTATTTGTTATAGGGGGATTGGTTGCATCTGCTAGGCTAAGGTTACGAGCGCATCAGTTAAATGAAGTAATATTGGGGGGTATTGTTGGGCTCACTGCACAGTTTATTGTTTATTTTGTTTACATGATGTAAAACTTTAAACCAATATTAATATCTTTTAAATCGAGGTTCCTACCATTAAAAACAGCATTTTTGAATAACGGACTTAAACCGTAATAAAAATATAGATTCCATGTGCTGTAGCCCGCAGCCAATATTATACCATACTGGACTTTATTAAATTCCGAAATATTCTTAGTGGTTATAATAGCTTCTTGATCCTCAAATCTCGTTTTTTCTACAATTAAATAGGATACTTTTATACCGCCATAAACTCTCCAAAAACTATATTTTTGTGGCGTGGAGGTTCTCCACCTAAATTCAATGGGCATTTCCAAAGCTTTAATTCCCAGTCTATTGGTTTTATAATCTTCAGCCAATTCAAAAGCGGTAGTTTGATTTTCTCTTGAAATTTTTAAATTTTGAACATAAACATTATAAGCATACCCAATTCCTATCCCAAGTCCAACATTTCGCTGTTCATTTAAAGGAATGTCCTTTATAAATCCAAGTGAAAATCCGCCTGAAAATCCATTTTGGGAAATTGTGGCAGGTTTGTTATTTAAGATAGAATAGGTAACTGACAAATATAACTGATCTTCTAAATATTTTAAATCAATTATTGAATCCTTATTAACCTGAGCCTGCGGTTTCACAAAGCTAAGCAGAAAAAATATTATTAAGCAATACCTATACTTACCCATACTGACAAAGTTACTTTATAAAAATAAATAAGGCAATCAAAAATTAGTTGATTGCCTTATTTATAATTTTAGTAATATAAATTCTAATAGTTACTAGAAATTCTTAGATAAATCACTGCCTTTTGAAGTTGAAAAATTAACTTTCAAGGCATCAATATCCCTTAATTGTTCTTTAATATCCAAAATTGTACCTACGCTGGCTTCCTTATCCGCTTTAATAGAAGTCGTCATAAATTTCACTTCATCTTCTTTTCTTAACGCTCTTTCGGAATAAATAAAATTTGGAACATCCTTAACTTCAATAATTTTATCATTTACCTGAATTTTATCTCCGGCTATTCTAGCATCTTTTGATTTACCAACGTAAATTGTGCTTACCAAACTTTTATGTTCTAACTTTTTTACCTCGCTCGCCACCGGAAGCACCGGCTTTTTTATTAATAAATCTGTTTCTCTCATTGTGGTTGATACCATAAAAAAGAACAATAGCATAAATACAATATCAGGTAAAGATGCTGTAGAAATTGCGGGCATTCCCTTTTTTCCTTTTCTAAATTTACTCATAGTCTGATATTATTTTATCGGTTCGGGTTCGGTAATAATTTGAGGATATTTATCCTTCATATTATCAATTTTCTCTTTTAAGCTTTCGGTTGGGCTGTCATTATAATCTTGAAGTAAAGCGTCGTAAGATCTTCCATATTTCTTCAAAGACAAATCATTTCTTAATTGATTATACGCAGCCTCAATTTCATTTTGAATGGACACATACATACCATAAGTTGTACCTCTATCGCTTTGTAAAGATATAACTGCCTTTGTTGGATGATCCGAAGAATTTGGATCTTTTGCTCCTCCGCAATAATCACAAGGTTCCCCAGGTTTACCATCAATTGGAGTGCCTAATCCGCCACCATTATCGATGAATTTCATTGCCAATCGTTTAATGTCAGTTACTTTCACATACTCGTTTTCTACTAACAACTGGTTGTTTCTGTTGACAACAATATCCAAAACGTTTTTTTCTTTAACAATTACATCGGATTGCTGATCTGTTTTTTCAGGCAATTTACGTGCAATCCCAGAATCAACATCCATAGTGGTAGTCACTAAGAAAAATATTAAAAGCAAGAACGCAATGTCCGCCATTGAACCAGCATTAATTTCTGAATTTTCTCTTCTTGCCATAATTGAATTAATTTTTTACAAGTGATTTTACAAAGTCAAATAAGAAGAATCCTAAACCAATAGCCCCTAACATAAAACTGTAATTGATTAGTGTACTTACCCATTTAGAAACACTTCCTGCTTCACCATCCTTTAATACTTTGCCCATAGCATCAGTAACTGCCTCATCAGTAGCAAAAACATAAGCTACCACTAATAAAACGCCCATAACGGCAACTCCCATCAATGTTCTTTTTAACACATCGGGATGTTTGGTTAAGTTTAGCAGTGAAAAAAATACTGAAATCACAGCAGTCGCGATTAATAAAAATATAGAAAATGAAATGAACGGAGATAAAATACTCGCCTGTAAACCTGCATCTTCAATTATTGGATCATCACCTTCCATCACAATCCTAACGAAAAAATAGAACCCTATTAATCCAATTAAACCTGTAACGTAAGTTAATATTTTTGATTTTCTATCATTCATGATTACTATTTTTTGAGTCTAACCAAAAGGTCAACTAGTGAAATTGAAGCGTCTTCCATATTGTTTACAATGCTATCTACTTTAGAGATAATGTAATTATAAAAAACTTGAAGAATAATTGCCACAACTAAACCAAATACGGTTGTTAACAAAGCTACTTTAATACCGCCGGCAACAACTGTTGGAGAGATATCCCCTGCAGCTTGAATAGAGTCAAAAGCAGCAATCATACCGATTACAGTACCCATGAAACCAAGCATTGGTGCCAAAGCAATAAATAAAGACAACCAGGAAATATTTTTTTCCAATAGTCCCATTTGAACACCACCGTAAGCCACAACCGCCTTTTCAGCCGCTTCTACGCCTTCATCCATTCTGTCTAATCCCTGATAAAAAATTGATGCAACAGGCCCTTTTGTGTTTCTGCAAACTTCTTTGGCTGCTTCCACTCCGCCTGACGCTAAAGCTTCATCAACATTGCTAACTAATTTTTTAGTGTTGGTAGTCGCCATATTAAGGTAAATAATTCTTTCAATTGCAATTGCCAACCCTAAAATTAAGGTTACCAAAACAATTCCCATAAAGAAAGGACCTCCTTCAATGAAACGTTGTTTTAATTCTTGATGAAATGTTCTTGATTCGGTTGCATCTGCAACTTGTTCTGTGTTCGCTGCATCTTGTGCAAAAGCTTTAGGTGCTGCTCCAAATAACAATAATCCTGTGATTGCAAGGATAGTAAATAGTCTTTTCATTGTCTAATAGTTAATTTATTAATTTCACGGGTTAAATATATAATAATTTTTACAAAACAAACAAGTCAGCGAAGAGAAAGATTTTAAAGTCTTTAACTTATCTAATACCTCTACGTTCAGACATCTTTTGCGTACGGCAAGTAACAAAAAAATGTTGAGTTGTAAAAATTTTATAACAATTTTAAAACGAATTTTTTTGCTGTTAATTCTTTTTTATAATTAGCAATAAATACTGTGATTTTAGCTAAAATATTAAAATTTAATCAATAAACACCTGATTTAATATAAAAAAATTACTCAAATGAACTTATTTCTCCTCTAAGTTGGACTTCAAAAATAGATTTAAATTTGTTTTTGGGAATATTTTCACCCAATAAATACATCAATTTGGCTAAAGCGGATTCCGTTGTTATGTCTCCCCCATTGATAATTCCAGCTTTTTTTAACTCAATACTGGTTTCATATTGCCCCATAATTACATTTCCGCCAATACATTGTGTTACATTTATGATGTACACCCCTTTCTCGATTGTTTCCTTCAACAAATTTATGAACCATTTATCGGTGGGGGCATTTCCAGAACCAAAAGTTTCTAACACGACACCTTTTAATCCTTCAATTTTTAAAATACTGCTGACAACTTTTTCGGTAATTCCAGGAAATATTTTTAATATCACAATATTATTGTCTAACTGTTTTCTGACCTTAAAGGGTTTGATTTCTTTTGGTTTGTAAATTAATTGTTTATAAAATTTTAAATGAACCCCACTTTCTCCCAAAGGAGGAAAATTAGGCGATGTGAATGCTTCAAAATGTTCGGCGTTAATTTTTGTGGTTCTATTTGCCCTATATAATTTGTATTCAAAATATAGGCACACTTCTGAAATAATCGGCGTTCCATCTTCTTGGGCTGCCGCAATTTCAATAGAAGTAATTAAATTTTCCTTGGCATCAGTTCTCAAATCGCCTATTGGCAATTGTGAACCCGTGAAAATTACAGGTTTTGAGAGATTTTCAAACATAAAACTAATGGCAGAAGCGGTATAAGACATGGTATCTGAGCCATGCAATATCACAAACCCGTCAAATTGCTTGTAATTTTTTTCAATTATTTCTGCAATGAAAACCCAATTATCAGGATTCATGTTTGAGGAATCTATTGGTTTGTCAAGTGAGATACTGTGTATGTTGCAATTTAATTGATTAAGTTCTGGAATATGCTTTAAAAGTTTATCAAAATTGAATATTTTTAAAGCCCCTGTTTTATAATCTTTAACCATACCAATGGTTCCGCCTGTATAAATTAGAAGAATCTGAGGGATTTTTGCCATTTTGTCTGTTCCTGAGTTTTGGAATAATTTATGATGTAAATTTACAAAAAAAACACATTAATTTAAAAAGAAAAATATGATAGGGTTTTATATTATTATTGGGCTGATATCGCTGATTAGTTGGTTGGTGAGCCAAAAGTTGAAAAATAAATTTAAGTATTACGCCACCATACAATTAGAAAATGGTTTAAGCGGAAAGGAAATTGCTGAAAAAATGCTCCATGACAATGGTATTTATGATGTGAAAATAATATCAACACCCGGCCAATTGACCGATCATTACAATCCGCAAAACAAAACCGTAAATTTAAGTGAATCTGTTTACGAACAACGAAATGCTGCCTCTGCCTGTGTGGCTGCGCATGAAGTTGGACATGCCGTTCAACATGCGCAAGCCTATCAATGGCTGCAACTGCGTTCATCATTAGTGCCGGCAGTGAATATTTCCTCTAAATTTTCTCAATGGCTGGTTATAGGCGGTTTAATTTTGGGTGCAGCTTCTGGCAATACAGGCATAGGTTTTACCATTGCAATTATTGGACTTGCCATGATGGCTGTTGCAACTTTATTTAGTTTTATCACTTTGCCTGTTGAATACGATGCCAGCAATAGGGCTTTGGCTTGGCTAAAAACAAATAACATGCTAACGAACAGAGAACAAGATGGGGCAAAAGATGCTTTAAAATGGGCGGCAAGAACTTATTTGGTTGCGGCTATCGGATCTTTGGCTATGTTGCTTTATTGGGGCATCGCTATTTTGGGTGGCAGAGATTAAAACTATAAAAAATAATAGACCAACTACTTCTATAAGAAAAAATAAAATAGATTTGTTTGTGCTAATTAAAAATGCAATCTGCAAATTAAAATAGCTAATGAGCCATTATTGGAACAAATTGTGAATTAAATCAGACACTTTAAAAAGCCATCATAAAAAAAGCCGTATTTAACGACTTTTTTTATAATTTAATTTGGCGGTCAATTTGTTGGTCGAGTGAAATAAAGGTTTCCGTTCTGGCAACTCCTTTAATAGATTGAATTTCCTGATTTAGCAATTGCATTAAGTGCTCATTGTCTTTACACATAATTTTTATGAAGATGGCATAATTTCCTGTTGTATAATGACTTTCAATGACTTCCGGAATTTCCTTTAATCGGTTTACTGCCGCTGAGTATTTACTTGCGGAATCCAAGAATATTCCAACAAAAGCCAGTGTTTTGTAACCCAACACTTTTGGATTAATTACAAATTTAGACCCAATAATTAATCCGGCTGCCTCCAACTTTCGCAATCTTTGATGAATTGCGGCACCCGATATTCCAATTTCACGGGCAATGCCTAATATTGGTGTGCGGGCATCTTCCATTAAGTGTTTTAAAATAATTTTATCAATTCCGTCGAAGTGCAGTTCTTTTTCTTTCATCCTGTTATAAATTGAAAGTAAATTTAAAAAAATAAAGGATATGAAAAATCATATCCCTTATTTTTATTTCAATTGGAAATTTTATTTATCTTCTTCGGGCTGAATTTCAAAATCTTCCATAAATTTTGTGGTGTAATTCCCGGCGACATAATCTGGGTGATCCATTAATTGTCTGTGGAAAGGAATGGTGGTTTTTACGCCTTCAATCACAAACTCGTCCAAAGCTCTTTTCATTTTACTGATAGCTTCTTTACGGGTTTGTGCTGTTGTGATTAATTTCGCAATCATAGAGTCATAATTTGGCGGAATCGTGTAACCTGCATATACGTGCGTGTCCACTCTAATTCCGTGACCTCCGGGAATGTGCAAAGTGGTTATTTTTCCCGGTGACGGCCTGAAGTCTTTATAAGGATCTTCTGCATTTATTCTGCATTCTATTGAATGTAATTTTGGAAAATAATTTTTTCCTGAAATAGGAATTCCTGCAGCAACTTTTATTTGCTCATAAATTAAATCATAATCAATTACCTGTTCTGTAATTGGATGTTCTACCTGAATACGGGTGTTCATTTCCATAAAGTAGAAATTTTTATGTTTATCCACTAAAAATTCAATAGTGCCTGCGCCCTCATAGGCTATATATTCTGCCGCTCTTACGGCTGCATCACCCATTTTTTTTCGCAATTGCGTGGTCATAAAAGGTGAAGGTGCTTCTTCCGTAAGTTTTTGGTGACGACGTTGAATGGAGCAATCTCTTTCTGATAAATGGCAAGCTTTTCCGTAGGAGTCACCAATAATTTGAATTTCAATATGTCGAGGCTCTTCAATCAGCTTTTCCATATACATTCCGTCATTTCCAAAACATGCAAACGCTTCTTGTTTGGCTGCATCCCAAGCATTTTTAAGGTCGCTTTTATTATAAACGGCTCTCATTCCCTTTCCTCCACCACCCGCAGTTGCTTTTAACATCACAGGATATTTCATTTCATCTGCCAACATTTCAGCATCTTCATAGGTTTCCAATAAGCCTTCTGAACCAGGAATTGTTGGAACGCCTGCTTCTTTCATGGTGGCACGGGCGGAAGCTTTGTCTCCCATTTTGTTGATCATATCTGAAGTGGCCCCAATAAATTTTATGCTGTGCTCTTCACACAATTTTGAAAATTTAGCGTTTTCAGACAAAAAACCATATCCAGGGTGAATGGCATCGGCATTTGTTATTTCTGCTGCCGCCAATATGGCCGACATTTTTAAATAAGATTCACTACTTGGCGGAGGACCAATACACACTGCCTCATCAGCAAAACGAACATGTAAACTTTCGGAATCGGCGGTTGAATATACTGCTACTGTTTTTATGCCTATTTCTCTGCAGGTTCGTATAACTCGTAAAGCTATTTCACCTCTATTTGCAATTAATATTTTTTTAAACATACTGTTTTCAAATTATTATAAACAACAATCAATTTCAAAATATTTTTGAAACTTAGATTTTGCAAAATGGAATTAAAATTACGACGGATCCACTAAAAAAATTGGCTGTCCGTACTCTACCGGAGTCGCATCTTCCACTAATATTTTTACTATTTTTCCTGAAACTTCAGATTCAATTTCATTAAATAATTTCATGGCTTCAACCATGCATACAATGGTATTCGGACTTACAACATCTCCAACTTCAACAAAAACAGGTTTGTCGGGTGCAGGTCTTCTGTAAAAAGTGCCGATTATAGGAGAGGTAATTTCAATGTATTTATTTTCTGGTTCCGGGCTTAAGTCAGTTCTTACAGAGTCTCCAGAAGGTGATACTGGCATGGCTTGCAATGCTCCTTGCATTTGAGGCATCGCTTGAGGTCCTTGTTGAACAATTGTAGTTTCAGTTTTTTCAGTTCCAGTTTTAATGGTGATTTTAATATCTTCCATTTCTAACTTAACTTCACTTGCGCCCGATTTGGCCACAAATTTTATCAGATTTTGAATATCTTTTAAATCCATGATAATTTGGTTTTAAATTGTTTATTGGTTAAGAATTGTATGCCCATTTAAAGTAAATTGATCCCCAAGTGAAACCACCCCCAAATGATGCGAAAATTATATTGTCTCCTTTTTTAAGTTGTTGCTCATAATCGGCTAAAAGCAATGGTAATGTTGCTGAAGTTGTGTTGCCGTAATTTTGAATGTTCATCATTACTTTTGAACTGTCCAATTCAATTCTGTTTGCCGTTGCTTCAATAATGCGCTTGTTTGCCTGATGTGCGGCAAGCCAATTGACATCTTCTTTTGTTAAATTATTTCGCTCTAAAATTTTAACTGTGGCATCTGCCATATTAAACACCGCATTTTTAAAAACAGTCTTCCCGTCCTGAACCACAAAATTTTCTTTATTGTCTATCGCTTCTTTTGTAGTTGGATACATAGAACCACCCGTTTTAACACGTAAAAAATCTCTTCCGGCACCATCACTTCTCAAATATTCATCCTGCAATCCTAAGCCTTCTTCATTTGGTTCAAATAAAACTGCTCCTGCGCCATCTCCAAATATAATGCATGTTGCCCTGTCAGTATAATCAATCATGGAAGAACATTTGTCGGCGCCAATAAGCAAAACTTTTTTATACTTTCCAGATTCAATATATCTTGCGGCCACAGTCATACCATATAAAAAACTTGAACAGGCTGCTTCCAAATCGAAACCGAAAGCATTTGTCGCCCCAATTTCTGTAGCCACAAAAACAGCGGTTGCGGCTGCCTGCATGTCAGGGGTAGCCGTAGCCACAATGACCAATTCAATTTCTTTGGGATCCAGTTTTTTCTTATCCAGCAACTGTTGGGCGGCTTTTATTGCCATAAAAGAAGTTCCTTTACCAGCACCTTTTAAAATTCTTCGTTCTTTGATTCCTGTTCTTGCCGTAATCCATTCATCATTCGTGTCCACCATTTTTTCTAACATTTCATTTGTTAGAATGTCTTCAGGAACATATTTTCCAACTGCAGTAATCACTGCGGTAATTTTCGTCATATTTTGCTTTCTTTTAATCAAAACAGGGTTTCAAAGGAATGAAATTTATTTTGATTTATGCGTGATTTTCATCAATTTTCATCAATTTTACCCAAAAAAGTAAAAAAAAACCCCCAAAATGAGAGTTTTTTAAATATTTACATGAAACTGATTAAGCGTTAATTTCTTCAGCTGAATCTATTACAATTTGACCTCTGTAATACAATTTTCCTTCATGCCAGTGTGCTCTGTGGTACAAATGTGCCTCACCTGTTGTTGGGTCAATGGCCACTTGTGGAGCCACTGCTTTGTAATGAGTTCTTCTTTTATCTCTTCTTGTTTTTGATATTTTCCTTTTAGGATGTGCCATTGCTCTTATTTTTTTCTATTAGTATATTCTTTAATTTATTCCACCTAGGGTCAATTTCCCTATTTTTATTTTCTTCTTGTTGTTGTTCCTCTTCCTGTTCCTGTTCTTCTCCTTCGTCGTCTTCGGCTTTTATTTCAAATTCTTTTAACTTTTCCAAAACTTCCGAGTGAAGTGATCCATCAATTACGCCCGGATGTATTCTTTTTAAAGGTACGGCCAGCACAATTGCTTCATAAATATATTGTGCCACATTAAATTTACTTTCAGCAAACGGGATGATTAATATCTCTTCGTTTTCATCATTAAATTCGTTTCCAAATTTTACAATTAAATGAATCTCAGTTTCTATTGGTTGATGAAATAACTCTGTGGTTATATCGCAAGCCACTTCAACCCAGCCAGTAAAAGCAAAATCCAATTCAAAAATTGTCGTATTTTTTAAAAATGACAACACTACTTTTACGTTTGAACCGTAAAACTCATCATAATTAAAAAAATCAAAGAACTTCTTGTCAATTGTATATTCAAACTGGTGAATTCCTTCTTTTAAACCTATAAAAGAAATATCAAACTCTTTTAAATCTTTCATTTTGAACTTCAATTTGAGCGTGCAAAGATATAAAATTATAAAATATATACTAAAGTAAATATTGAATATTTATCTATTTTCTTTTTGATGCGTACTTTTTAAAGTGTTTTCAGTCAAACTCTTATATTCTTTCCTAGTTTTAAAAATTTGAATTCCGCTAAAAACTGCTTCTTTAAAGGAATTTATGTTGGCCAAATCTTTCCCTGCAATATCATATGCCGTGCCGTGATCGGGCGAGATTCTTACTTTATTTAAGCCTGCGGTAAAGTTAACGCCTTCTCCAAATGACAATGCTTTAAATGGTGCCAAACCCTGATCGTGATACATCGCCAGAATAGCATCAAAATTTTTGTAATTTTCTGACCCAAAAAAACCATCGGCGGCATACGGCCCATAAACCAATTTTCCTTCATTTTGTATTTCGGCAATGGTAGGCCTTATCATTTCATCGTCTTCGGTTCCAATTACGCCGTGATCTCCACAGTGCGGATTCAATCCCAATATGGCAATTTTAGGTTTTGAAATGGCAAAATCTTCCACCAATGTTTTGTACAATATGGCTACTTTTTTCTTTATTAAATCGGGAGTGATTGATGCTGCTACTTTTGAAAGCGGAATATGCCCTGTTATTAACCCAATTCTTAAACTGTCGGCCATTAAAATCATTAAGCTTTCGCCTTTTAATTTTGATTCTAAATATTCGGTATGTCCAGGAAATTTAAAATCTTCCGACTGAATGTTCTCTTTATTTATGGGAGCGGTCACCAATAAATCGATTTCTCCTTTAGCCAGGGCATTTGTTGCGGCTTCCAAAGATTCAAATGCGTGTTTTCCTGATTCTGCCGTTGGTTTCCCTATGTTAACTTCAATGTCATCCTTCCATAAATTCAATACATTAAATCGGCCTGGTATGGCAGCATCAACTTGCCTTATTCCATTGAAAAGCAAATTAATATCCATATTTTTTTTATAGGCGGTAACCAATTTGGCCGAACCAAACAGCACTGGTGTACAAAAATCAAACATCCGTTTATCCAAAAAGGTTTTCAAAATAATTTCTATGCCAACACCATTAAAATCCCCTATAGAAATTCCCAATACTATTTTTTTAGATTTGTCCATAAATCAGCTTTATTATACTTAATTTTGAATCATCAAAAGTAGTCAATTAAATTGAAAAAATATGTTTACAGGTATCATAGAAAGTGTGGGGTTTGTTAAAAACTTAAAGAAGGAAGGTGAAAATCTTCATATTATTATCGAAAGCAATTTTACTCCCGAATTAAAAATAGACCAAAGTATTGCCCACAACGGTGTTTGTTTAACCACTGTGAATATAAAAGACAAGGAATATACGGTGACCGCCATAAAAGAAACGCTCGATAAATCCAATTTGAAATATCTTGCGGTTGGGTCTGAAATAAATTTGGAAAGAGCCATGATTCTTGGCGCCAGACTGGACGGACATATTGTGCAAGGGCACGTGGACCAGACTGCCGTTTGCACAAATATTGTTGAAGAAAACGGAAGTTGGGTTTTTAGTTTTGAATATGACAACGCTTACAATAACATCACCATTGAAAAAGGCTCCATCACCGTAAATGGCGTAAGCTTAACAGTTGTAAATTCTGAAAAAAATAGTTTTTCGGTAGCTATTATTCCCTATACCCATGAATTTACCAATTTTCACACTTTCAAAATGGGAACAGTTGTTAATTTAGAATTTGATGTCATTGGCAAGTATGTAGCCCGGTTGTTGGAGAAGTAATTATTTTTTTCTTTTTAATGAGTAAATTCCGTAAATTACTCCTGAAGCCAATAAAAATGACAACCCTCCGTCAATTGGCAAGCCTGGTGGTGGTGGTTGATTTCCATGACCATTGCCATTATTACCATTGCCATTACCATATCCTTTCTGTCCTGGTGTTGGCGGATTTCCAGAATATACTAGCAAACTAAACAACATAAAACTAAAACACAATAAAAATATCTTAACTGTTTTCTTATTCATTTTTGGGGTTGAATATGCTGCGAACTTTATAAAATTTGGTAAATATATTAATTATATTATCAATTGCTCTATTTTAAACGTTTACCTCTAAAATTTATTGTAAAATCTAATAATCATGGCCGATAGCTTTGCTATGTTAACTTTCAGTATTTTACAGTCTTGTATTCCAAAAGCATTGATTACTTAACAAAAATCTCTTAATATAATTAATCCCTTAGTTACTTACCTCATTTCGCGGTCAAATATATATTTATACTATTCATATCCAACAAAAAATCAATATAAATAAATAAAATACTTGCTATTTTGCTTAAATAGATTGATTATGATAAAAAAATAACCAATTAAAAAACTCGCTTTATTGCTAAGCGAGTTTTTAAAAATATTAATTATTTTTTAAATAGTTGGTATCACCAGCACTATTGGTTCAACGGTGTTCACCGCTCCTACAGTTACTGATATCATATCCGATTCATAATCATCATAAGCTTCCAGATTGACAATTTTTAATTTGTAGTCACCTGAAGCAAGTCCATGAATTAAAAAGTCACCTGCTGCATTTGTGCCGCTTTCTGTGACATAAACGCCCAAAGCAGTATAAACTTCTATTGATATATTTTCTAAAGGGTTAAAAACGCTCGACCCATCAATTAAAACTTCACCGGTTAAATTACCCGCAATAGAACCTGAATTGACCTCAGCATTCACCCTAATTACCGGTTTTAAATTGTACATTCCAGAATTTCCTGCCATTACAACCGATTTTTGAACATCCCAATCAAGAATAAATGTATAAGAGAAACCAGGCTCCAAAGTGGTATTCATATTTAATTTTAAACCTGATTGCATAGCGCTTGGGGTGTTAAGGGCCATCATGTCTGCTTGTCCGTCAATTTTAAGCGTATTGCCATCTCCTAAAACCAGCCTTATTTGCTTTAACATCCCTGAAGGAATAATTTGATCTGCCAACAAAAAACTATTTCCCGCAATAAGTGTCGTTAAATCAACATTAATGGAATAATCTTCCGGTTTCCCAAAACTCGTCCACCCAGCTTCACTCTCACTATTGTTATACTGAATATCTACAATTTCAACATTCACTTCTAAATAATCTCCAGGAGCATCAACCAATTTCAATTGAACTCTCGCCGTATTGTTGCTGTCATCATCATTATTGCAACTTTGGAATCCTAACATTCCAACCATTGCGGCAATTGCCACAAAATAGATTTTTTTTAACATCATCTTTTTAAATTTTAAATTAATAATAATCTCTATTCAAATATAGATATACAAAGTTGCGAAGGATAAAACACAAATGGGTTACACAACTTTGGATAAAAATTGTATAATTCACATATTTATATTTTTAAAGAACTTTTTCTTTTTTTAAGTTGATTTTAGGCCATTATATGAATAACTACCATATGTGTTTAACAACAAAAACCCTACCGTTAAAGAACGATTTTCCCGTATTTTTATTTTACGATTGATAATAAGCTCTTGTTTTGCTTAGGAAGATAAATTACATCGGCAAGTTTTCGACACAAAAAAAGCCAAACAACCTCAGCAGATCGTTTGGCAATCAAAATCAATAAAATAATAAACACCTATTATTTCACACCTCTTTCGTGTATTTTTTCAACAATAAAAGAAGCCACATTTTCAGGATAGGTTCCCCTTCCAAAACCGGCATCATATCCAAGTTCTAAAGCCAATTTGTTGCCAATTCTGGGTCCGCCTGCGCACACCACCATTTTAGATCTCAGCCCTTCCGCCTCAAGCAACTCAATAAATTCTGTAAGGTTTTGAATATGGACATCTTTTTGTGTCACGATCTGAGAAATTAAAATAGCATCAGCCTTCAATTCAACCGCTTTTTTAATAAGATCTTCGTTTGTGACTTGCGCCCCAAGGTTGAAGGCTTCAATCATAGGATATCTCTCAAGACCATAATGCTGGTCGAAGCCTTTCATATTCATAATTGCATCGATTCCCACAGTATGCGCATCGGTACCGGAGCAAGCGCCCACAACCACTATTTTTCTTTTTATATTTTCTTTGATAAAATTGTTTACGCCATAAAAATCCAACGATTTTTCAACCTCTTCAACAACAACTTTGTTGTAATCAATACTTATTTCTGTTTTTCCGTAAACCACAAAAAATGTAAATTCATCGGAAAGTGGATTTGAGTGAACTACCTCAACCTCTTTAAATCCTAATTTTTTTCCAAATATAATTGCAGCTTCATCTGCTTTGGCCGAATGTGCTACAGGCAGGGTAAATGACATTTGAACGGCTCCGTCGTTTAATGTGTCTCCGTAAGGTCTTATCATCATAACTAGTTTCCTTTTTTAACAATATTTAATTCATTTTCAAGATAGGTGTAAAATGGATTGTAATAATCCTTCGCTTTTTCAGCGACGCCACTTAATCCTTTACCGCCATTTTTCGGTCGGCTTACTTCTGCAAACATTTTAGTCTCAATTGCATTAAATAAGTCCGTTTTATTGATTTCTTCAAGAAACTCAATGGTTTCATCCAGCACCACTTTTGCCCTGGTTTGCATGATTCCGTCTTTTTTGTATTCGATATCATCAGAGAAATCGGCAATATTATTCAACACATATTTGGCATTGGCAACAGCTAAAAAACGGTCTTGCATAAACGGGGTATGCACAGCTTCCGTTAACATACCGAGCAATAAAATTCCTTGATTGGTAGATTTCGCAACAAAGTTAAATAAGGTATTCATTGCCAATCCTTTAAAAATATCTCCCGTCATATATTTTGTGGGAGGCATATATTTTAAAGGCGCCTCCGGGAATATTTCATGGGCCATTTGAGCCTGTGCCATTTCTAAAAGAAAACCATTTTTAATATCCGGATTCATCTCAAAAGCGTGACCCAAGCCCATTAATTTAGCAGGCAAACCCGATTCGTATGCAAACCGTTCGTTGATAAATTGAGAGGCGGTTACCGTATAAGCTTTCTCAACTGCATCTGAAGTTGTCAAATAATTATCCTCTCCAGAGTTGATGACAATCCCGGCAAATGAATTGATCATTCTTGAGAATTTCTGGTCAACAAAAGTTCTGTACATATTTATGTCCCTAAACAAAATGCCGTACATCGAATCGTTTAGCATCATATCCAACCTTTCCAAAGCGCCCATTACGGCAATTTCAGGCATACATAAACCCGAACAATAATTAACCAATCTGATATATTTCCCAATTTCTTCCCCAGTTTCATCCAATGCTTTTCGCATTATTTTGAAATTTTCCTGTGTGGCATAGGTTCCTCCAAAACCTTCAGTTGTTGGTCCGAAAGGCACAAAATCCAACAAACTTTGGCCTGTGGTCCTAATCACAGCGATAATATCTGCACCTTGTTTGGCGGCAGCTTGTGCTTGTTTTACATCTTCATAAATATTGCCTGTTGCAACGATAAGATACAATAAGGGAACATTCTCCTGCTCTTTATATTTATTGACTTTTTCTTCTCTATAGGCAACATTTTCTTTCACTTTTGTTGCAAAGGCTTCAACCAACTCCTGCGCTTTTTCTTCGATATAAGAAAAGTCAACAAAATCAAGTTTTACAATATTTAAACCATTTGCAATTTCATTATTTAGCTCGTCTGGTGTTAAGCCTTTTTTAAGCAAGGCATTTACATAGTATTTTGTGGCGCCATAGCAAATATTATCGCCTATTTGGTCAACAACTTTATTTGGAATTGGCACGCCATTACTGTCAACGCCATCGGCGCCAATCATTCGAAGTGTTGTTCTTTCAATGGCAACAGTTGTGTGTTTCTCAATATATTTCTGAACTGGGGCGGTTATTTGTTTTGAAAGTTCTCGCGCTTTCGCAATCTTATCCGTGTCGAGGTTTAATTTTGATTTAGTCATAATTCTCACTTAAATACGCTTTTGTATATTTAATAATTTCATCGTTTAACCCTAATATTTCCGCAATTTTTATGGCGTCATAGGTCCTGTCTTTATGATCCGTTTTTATAATTTCAAAGCGCATAAAAGTATTGATCAGCTTAATTCTCTCCCGCAATGAATATTGTTGCTCTTTGTTGTAATACTTCATGTATTCCGAATAATCCAGCCCTTTCATTTTATAAAATGATACTTTTTCAAATTCAGGCAATTCCATAAAATGTGTTGATACAAAACTCCATACAGTTTCTTTTTGGGAAAAGCTTTTTAACATCGCGGCAATAATGGCTTTTGCTTCAATAGCGTTTGTTGTTTTTGCAAATTCATCGATTAAAAGCAAGATATTTGTTCCAAAATCATTTATGGCTTTTGTAAGATTGTGCATTTCAAATCCAAAACTGCTAAGGCCTTCTATTTTTTCAGAAAGGTCTTCACCGATGTAATGGATATTTTCAAATACTGAGGTTATAAACTTTTGTGCAGGAACCCAGAAACCCATTTGGGTCAGCAACTGCATAAAACCAATTGTTTTTAAAAGCACCGTTTTACCACCCATATTTGAACCTGTAATCACGCAGGTTTTGTTATCAAATTCAACATTTAGAGGCGTGTAAATTGTGTCCGTTTTTGCACATTTATTTGCCAGCGGCAGATATTGGCCGTTTACAATGGCAATAGTTGCATTTTTATCAATTAAAACAGGCGCAATCATTTTATACTTGATGGCCATTCTTGATTTTGCAAAAAGCGTGTCGAGCAAAACAATTTTATTGATATAGTCTATTATAGCCGCTTTCTCAGCTAAAATTTTTTCAGAAATTGTTATAAGAACTTCTTGTTCCAACTTGTTTTCTTCTAACAATAAAACTTCTCTTTTTTTGTGTAAATCGAAATATTCCTTTGGAAGCATTGGCTTCAGCAATAAAGAAGTTTTATCGTAAACTTCTTTATAAATAAGTGCCGGACTAAAATTGTTGGTAATATTTTCTGATGCAATGATAAAATCACGAAATCTAAAATCGAGGCTATGTTGTTCTAAAATCTCTTGAAACCGCTCTTTTTTTATTTCAGCCAAAAATTTATCTGTTTCAGCTATTTTTTTTCGATTTTCCGCCAGCTCGTCATTGTATTCCTCGCTTAAATAAAAAGTTTCCTTATTCGCACCGCCATAAGACAAAAAAATCAATAATTCTTCCGATAAAAAGCTGATTTGTAAATCTTCTTTAATCGCATCATTCAACAATTTAACGATGCTTTTAAAGTTCACCAGTAACTTTTTTACCAGAAATATATCCGAAGAATCGAAGATTTTTCTTTCAAAAGTATTTAAATGGGAAATCCTTTTAAGATGGTGTTCAATTTTATCAGATTGAAAGGAATTTTCATTGATAAAGTTCACTATTTTACCTATGGAATTGTAAACAGAAATAAGCATTTCTTTATCTGTAAAAACATGGTATTTGTTTTTATCCATCAATCCATAAGGAGTTAAAGGCGCATACTCCGAATAGAATGTGTTAAATTCCACAAATTGCATGGTGTCTTTAATATTCATATGGGTTGTATAAAATTGTTTCTTCTATATGATGGTTTTCTACTATTTTTACAAAATCTTCCTTCATAATATCTTTTAGAATTATCACAAAAGAAACCAATTGATAAGTTATTTTATATGCAATTTCAAGTTTTCTTGTTAATTCAGTTACCTGAGTAAAATCCAGGAATATTTTTGTAAAATCATTGAGCAACAAAACAGCACAATCTTCAGGAATCATTGAGAGCTTTGATTCTGTCAAGGCTCCTTTTATCTCGAACACTACTTTATTTTCTAAAGCATCAATTTCATCTATACTTCTAAATTTGCTGATTAATGCGATGGTTTTTAATTTATTAATATCCGAATTGATGCTTTTTTGATCCAGCTTAATAATATAGTAAAAGTAGCTATTTTTAATGGAAGCCACCTGCGTTACCCGACTTGCAGCACCATCAATAATAATGGTATTGATGTGCGCTTCATTTCTAAGATAATCTACAATTTCACCGACTTGTTTATTGTCTTCAGAGCCAACAAGTTCTATATTGCCGCTTCGCAATGTTTTTGCCAAAACCAGCCTTCCTAAAACAGTTTTGTACGGAAACACATGAATAATTTCAAATAATGCATCACTTTTACTGATCATTAAACTGGACGTGACAACATAATCCCCTATTTCAGTATAAACCTTTGGCTTGGGCGAATCAATTATTAAATCACTTGCTTCTCCATCAATCCCAATCGTAAAAAAAGCAGGTCGAACAACTTTTCTAAGTTGCGCAAGCGCATAATTTAGAAAAGTAGTTTTACCCGCATTCTTTTTATTCCCCACTAAGAAGGTCGTTTTATTAACCAGTTGTGCTGTAATAATACTGTTCATCTTAATAGGGATCGTGTTTATTCCTTTAATATACGTGTTGTCTGCTTGTTCTATTCAAATTTTCAGGCTGAAGAGAAAGTCCGTCATTGTTTAATAACATGGCAACGCCATCTTTAGCGACCAAATTCTCGTCTTTACAGAATTCACAATTTTCAGCGTCATGTTCCTTACCATTTGTTGGTTGCGTATATGTCGTTATAACACCTTCATAATTTCTTAATACCACTCTTTTCTCATTTTGGGAGATTAAATAATCGGGCATTACAGGAATTTTACCGCCACCACCCGGCGCGTCCACCACAAAAGTTGGAACTGCCAAACCTGAAGTATGACCACGTAAATTTTCAATGATTTCAATGCCTTTAGAAATGGTTGTTCTAAAGTGAGAAATTCCTTCGGAAAGATCACATTGATATATATAATAAGGTCTTACACGAATTCTTAATAACTCGTGCACCAACTTTTTCATGATATTGGAGCAATCATTAATCCCTCTAAGCAGCACCGATTGGTTACCGACATTTACGCCTGCATTCGCTAATTTTTCACAAGCTATTTTAGCCTCTTCGGTAACTTCTTTTGGGTGATTAAAATGCGTATTCACATATATTGGATGATGTTTTTTAATCATTTCGCAAAATTCATCCGTAATTCTTTGGGGCAGCACCACAGGCATCCGACTGCCAATACGAATAATTTCAACGTGGTCTATTTTTCTTAATTCTGTCAGAATATAATCCAATCTCTCGTCGCTTAAAATTAATGGATCCCCGCCGGAAACAACAATATCTCTAAGTTGTGGTGTATTTCTGATGTATTCAAACGCTTGTTCAAGATGGTCTTTGCTCACTTTTTCACTTGAATCGCCAACAACCCTTCTTCGGGTACAATGACGACAATACATGGAACATTCATGCGTAACCAGCAGTAAGGCTCTGTCCGGATAGCGATGTGTTAATCCCGGTGCTGGTGAATCTACATCTTCATGCAGCGGGTCATCCAAATCAGAAGGCGCAACAAACAATTCATTAAGCACAGGAACTGCCAGCATTCTTACCGGACAATTTCTATCTTCCTTATCCATTAAAGCGGCATAATATGGCGTAATTGCCATTTTGAACTTACTTAAAGTACTTGAAAGGTTTTCCTTTTCTTCATCGGTTAATTTAATAACTTTTTCCAGTGTAGGAATATCTCTAATGGCATGTCTTAATTGCCATCTCCAATCATTCCAATCTTCTTGAGATACCTCCTTAAATAAAGGGATGTGTTTATAGGCTACTTTTTTATACTCTTTTTTCATATTCTTAAATTTCGATTATAGAAACAATTTAATTATGCATAAAGGCTTTCGTATAAATCCCTTATGCCTTTATCTTCTCTTAATATATTTAATGCTATTTCAGCATGGTCTTTTGCATAGCCATTGCCAACAATCATATCGATATCTTTACCAACACCTTCGGCACCTAAAGCTGCTTTTGTAAATGACGTGGCCATACTAAAGAAATATACCACACCCCTATCTTTACACATTAAGATAGAACCCATTTCTGTATTTTGTATGTTTACGTTGTTAATAACAACATCGGCAAGTTCCTCATTGGTTATTTTTGTAATGGCATCGTAACAACTAAGCGCATTTGTTGCATCCAGTTTAATTATTTCGTCGCAGATATTTAATTTTCTTAAAGCTTCTAAACCATTGTCGCTATAATCAACCCCGATTACTTTCCCATTAATGCCGGCCCTTCTTTTTGCTTCGTAACAGCAAAGAACACCAGATTTTCCGCTGGCGCCAATAATAACAACAGTGTCACCAGATTTTACCAAACGGGCAGTTTGTGCAGGAGCGCCACACACATCAAGTACGGCAAGTGCCAAGGAATTTGGCATATCGGTAGGTAATTTTGAATACAAACCTGTTTCAAACAAAATAGCTTTTGCCTTTACAATAACTTGGTCTATAGTTGCTTTAACCTCAATAATTTCTTCAATTTTGAGCGGCGTTAATGATAAAGAAACAAGGCTTGCAATTTTATCGCCTACTTTTAAATCTCTTTTTCCTTTTAAGGCTTCCCCTATTTGCAAAACTGTTCCTATGAACATTCCACCTGATCCTGTCACAGGATTTTTCATTTTGCCTTGGGTAGCAACAATCTCTAAAATAATTTCCTTTATTTTCTCAATATCTCCGCCTGCCTGTTCTTTAATTTGGGTAAAACTGGCTGAATCGATATTTAAAATTTCAACATCAACCAAGATTTCGTTGTCGTAAATTTCAGTAACATTATTATCAACTTTTGTTGCTGGTTGCGGTAAAACACCTTGAGGTTCTATTACCCTGTGCGTACCGTATTTATTTCCTTTTTTCATCCTATATTTTAACAGTTTTTTACTGTTTTTTTAACCCTAAAATTTCTCTTGCCTCAGCCGGACTTGCTATTTCACGACCAAGTTCCTTGGCCAATCTTACCACTTTCTCAACCAATTCTCCGTTCGATTTTGCTAAAACTCCTTTCGCGATGTATAAATTATCTTCCAAACCAACCCTCACATGGCCACCATCAATAATTGCGGCAGCAGCCAACGGAAATTCAAATCTTCCAACACCTGCAACCGTGTAGGTGGCATCGACAGGGATGCTGTGACGCAAGAAAACAAAGTCTCTTAAGGTTCCCGAAATACCTCCGTTAACACCCATTACAAAATCAAAATGCATTGGTGATTTTATAAATCCCTTTTGATGAAGCC
>DAIQBF010000018.1:0-24135 GCA_036781305.1 Lutibacter sp. | reverse complement strand
TTAATTATTTTTTGTTTTTCTATTTTTTTAAAATATTTGAATTAAAATTCTCAATTCTCATATCTAAATAAAACTTCTAAAAATGGTATTCTTCAACACAAATTCAATTAACAAAAGCAATCCGGCCAATAAAACCAATGCTCTATATTTTTCTTGATAATTATAATATTTAAACTCTTCAACTTCTGTTTTTTCAAGCTTATTTATTTCATTATAAATCGCTTTAAGTTTTGTATTATCGGTTGCCCTGAAATAAATTCCCCCAGTTTCTTTTGCGATGGATTTCAATAATGCTTCATCAATTTCAACAAGAGAATTTCTAAACAGCAATTCTCCTGATGTTGGGTCTTTCGCATAAGGAAATGGTGCTGTTCCATTTGTGCCAATTCCAATAGTATATACTTTAATGCCCAATTGAACTGCCAATTCAGTGGCTGTTTTTGGGTCAATAAAACCGGTATTGTTAACCCCGTCAGTCAATAAAATAATCACTTTGCTTTTTGCTTTACTGTCTTTTAATCTGTTCACCGCTGAACCCAAACCCATTCCAATGGCGGTGCCGCCGTCTAATCCTCCCCATTTAATTTCAGCGATGGTATTGTTAACAATTCGCTTGTCGCTGGTAATTGGGGTTTGTGTATAACTTTCTCCTGCAAAAACAACTATGCCAACCCTGTCATTTGTCCGTTGATTTACAAATTCTGAGGCAACTTCCTTTAATGCTTCCAATCGGTTTGGTTTTAAATCGCGCGCCAACATACTTGCCGAAACGTCAATTGCCATAACGATGTCAATTCCCTTATTTGTTTTGGTGTTTTGGCTTATGGAAACCGTTCTTGGGCGCGCCAATGCAACAATTAATAAGGCAATTGCAAGCAATCTTAAAATATAGAGCAAGGGTTTTAATTTTGCCCAAATTGAAGGTTTAACTTCAAATCCTTTTGTGCTGGAAATTATCAATGCGGCACTGTCTTCTTTTCTTATAAAAAAATACCAGATTGCCAGCAAAGGTATCAGTACCAATAACCATAAAAACTGCGGATGTAAAAACTCAAAATTATTCCAATTCATTTCCTGTTTCTTTTACCGGTTTTAAATTTTGTAAAATACGCTCAGCTACCGTTCTATGCGCTTTTATTTCTTCAACTATTGGCTGGGATTTTGCAAATTTCACCATATCTGCACTTTGTAAAACCTCCTTTAATTGCTGTATGGTTTCCTTAGATATTCCCAATTTGCTCGACTCATTAAAATCGTTAATGGTTTCTATCAATTCATTTGTGGTAGATTCCAACGCGGGAATGTAAATGTCCTTTTCAATATAGGTTCTTACAATATCTGTAAGCTCAGAGTAATAGATTTTTATTTTATTTTGCTGAAGCAATTGTTTTTCATCCAATTCTTTAAGACGCTGTAATGCTTCCTGAATTGGCGCAACAAAAACGACAACTTCTTCTTTTTTCTCTTTCTTTCTGAAAATGAAATACAAAGCAGTGGCAATAATCGCCAAAATCAGCAAAATCCACCATAGCATTGGTTTGTAATCGTCAAAGGTTTTTGGTTCGCTTTTAATGGCTTTTATGGGAAACATTTGTTGTTTTAGGGTATCCACTTTGACCGTTGCAACACTCACCAACAATGAATCGGTATAAAACGATTTGTTGTTTATAAGCACTTGCTGTTTTGGTATGGTATATTGCCCGCTGTCAAAACTTGTGAGCACATATCTTTTTTCGTAAGTATCTTTTAAAGTATCGACAGGCAAAGATTCCACAACTTCAATTTTTCCTAAACTGTCCAATTGCAATTTGGGGAAAATCACCCTACCGGTTCTATTTACCGATATTTTATATTGAATTTGTTCGCCAATTTTTATGTCAGCGGTATCTATAGCAATGGAAACTGGATTTTCCTGGGCGAAACCTATAAAACCAATTAAAAATATTATATAAACTATTTGTTTTTTCATTTATTTTTCATTCAAATTCATTTGTTATTTAGCTCCCTTGCGCTTAAAATAACCCAGCAATTTTTTTACATAACTTTCATCTATTTGAGAACTAATCGTTCCCGAGCCGCTATGGGTAAAGGATTTTTCAAAATAATCAACCATCTCTAAATAATGCGCTTTATAGCCATTTCTGACACTTTTTGAAGCAGTATTTACCAACATTACTTTTTCGGTTTCGGCATCACGCATTGGCACCATTCCTAAATTTGGAATTTCGCTGTCGTGAATATCATAAATCCTTATTCCGGTGACATCATGTTTTCTTCCAACAATTTTTAAAGTGTGTTCATAATGGGCATCCATAAAATCGGACAGGATAAAAACAATGGCTTTCTTCTTCATCACACTCGAAAAAAATTTAAGTGCTTCATTCAAATCCGTTTTTTTACTTTTTGGCTTAAATTCTATTAATTCCCTAATAA
The DNA here is from genome assembly GCA_036781305.1 of Lutibacter sp. Lineage (GTDB taxonomy): Bacteria > Bacteroidota > Bacteroidia > Flavobacteriales > Flavobacteriaceae > Lutibacter. The sequence continues at coordinate 21,702 of DAIQBF010000018.1, read as the reverse complement.
TTCTTAACACATGGCTTTTTCCTTTTTTCGGTGGAATGTACAATTCCATTTGGTCAGAAAACAAAAGAAGCCCAACTTTATCGTTGTTCTGTATGGCTGAAAAAGCCAATGTTGCGGCAATTTCGGTAATGGTGTCTCGTTTAAATTGTTGTGTGGTTCCAAAATATTCAGAGCCGCTCACATCAACCATTAACATCATTGTCAACTCTCTTTCTTCTTCAAAAACTTTTACAAAAGGCTCGTTGTAACGCGCGGTTACATTCCAATCGATCGCCCTGATGTCGTCGCCGTATTGGTATTGTCGCACTTCAGAAAAAGTCATACCGCGTCCTTTAAACGAACTGTGGTATTCGCCAGAAAATATGTGATTAGACAAGCGACGTGTCTTAATCTCAATTTTCCGAACTTTCTTAAGTAATTCTTTAGTATCCATTTCTTTAAGTTGGCAGTATTTATTGGCAGTTTTCAGTATTCAGTTGCAATAACAATATTGAAAAGCAACTGCAAACTGTAACTGTAAACTGTAGCCTATTCCCTAAGGCACTTCAACTTCATTAACTATTTTATTGATAATGTCTTCTGAAGTAATATTTTCTGCTTCCGCTTCGTAGGTAACTCCAATTCTGTGACGTAAAACATCATGGACAACCGCGCGAACATCTTCAGGAATTACATAACCTCTTCGTTTTATGAAAGCGTAGCATTTGGCCGCAAGCGCCAAGTTGATGCTTCCTCGGGGAGAAGCTCCAAAACTTATCAAACCTTTTAAATCCGACAGGTTGTATTTTTCGGGGAAACGTGTTGCGAAAATAATATCGAGGATGTATTTTTCAATTTTCTCATCCATATATACCTCCCGTACCGCTTTTCTGGCCTTGATAATTTGATCGATGGAAGCCACTGCATTAATACTTCCATAGCTGTCATTTAAATGTTGGCGCATAATTAATTGCTCTTCCTCTAATTTGGGATAATTAATGACCGTTTTTAGCATAAATCTGTCAATTTGCGCTTCCGGTAGCGGATAAGTGCCTTCTTGTTCTATGGGGTTTTGTGTAGCCATCACCAAAAATGGCTCTTCCAACTTAAAGGTTGTGTCACCAATGGTGATTTGACGTTCCTGCATGGCCTCCAATAAAGCGGATTGCACTTTTGCCGGAGCACGATTTATTTCATCTGCCAATACAAAATTTGCGAAAATAGGTCCTTTTTTTATGGTAAAATCATTTACTTTAACATTATAAATCATAGTTCCAATCACATCGGCCGGCAACAAATCGGGTGTAAACTGAATTCTGCTAAACTTCCCTTGAACTGCTTTGGACAAGGTATTAATTGCCAATGTTTTTGCCAAACCTGGAACCCCTTCCAACAAAATATGTCCATTTCCCAACAAACCTATAAGCAATCGTTCAACCATATGTTTTTGGCCAACAATCACTTTATTCATCTCCATCACCAACAAATCCACAAAGGCACTTTCTCTTTCAATTTTTTCATTTATAGCCCTAATATCTACAGAAACGTTATTTTCTTCAATCATATTTATTGTTTTTAAACTTGTGAAATTAACATGCGTCATTACGCTATGCAAATAGCATAAATATTTATTTAAACCTTGTTAAAAATTGGTTAAAAATAATAGCAAAATGTGAGGTTTAATACGATTTTAACATCATTTTGCCTCCATCAAATTCCCCATAAGTAAAATGGACAATCCAATCGCCGGTATTGATATATTTCGAGGTTTCTGAAATGGCTATTTCCAGCGGTAAATGACGGTGGCCAAACACAAAATAATCGTAATGCTTTCCAGCCAATTTCATTTTGCTGTATTGTACCAGCCATTCATGCTCTTCCCCTAAAAACTTCACGTCCTCCGCTCCTGAAATCAGTTTGTTTTTTACCGATAAATAATGGGCAATTTTAATTCCTATATCCGGGTGCAGCCATCTAAAAATCCATTTTGAAACCGAATTGGTAAACACTTTCTTCATTCTTTTATAGCCTTTGTCTTCTGGTCCCAAACCGTCACCGTGGCCAATAAAAAATGATTTTCCGTTAAATATAAATTCTTTTGGCTTGTGATATACGGTAATATTCAGTTCTTTTTCAAAATAATCATTCATCCAAAGGTCGTGGTTGCCAACAAAAAAATGAATTTGAATTCCTTGATCGCTTAATTCTGCAAGTTTTCCCAATACCCGAACAAAACCTTTTGGAACAGCTTCCGTGTATTCAAACCAAAAATCGAATAAATCGCCTAAAAGAAAAAGTACATCAGCATCTTTTTTGATGAAATCCAACCAATTTACAAACTTATGTTCCCTTATTTTACTTTCTTCAACAGTGGGCGCGCCAAAATGCTGGTCGGAAGCAAAATATATTTTTTTATTGGTTGTCAATTTTCTATTAATTAATGCCTAAGATGCACGTTAGTTGTTGTTTATGATTAATCGAAGAATTACTTCTTGGTATTCATCTAATATTGGATTGAAATTATTGGCTTTATTTCTTGCTGTCTAGTTCAATCACTTTTAAAATCATATTGTCTTTTTTCTGGACAATGATAAAATAGCCGGTTTCATCAAATAAGTTTCGGGCCATAATCGCCTTAAAATATCTTTTTAAATCTTCTTTTGCAATTGGGGGAATTGGATAATTTAAATCCAGTTCCGCAATGTATTGATTAAAAATTTTGTTGTTTTTGTCGAAATTTTTGACAAAATCATACAATTCCCATTTGTTCATTTCATTTCGATGATTGTCGATGTATTTAAACACAAACGGATTTAAATTGCCATACAACCGGCTACTAAATGTGCTCAAGGTATCTATCGACACAAAAACATCTGGGATTATTCCTCCTCCACCATAAACAATTTTTCCCTTAGGAGTTGTATATTTCAATGAATCATTAACTTTAATGCTGTCTCTTGAAATAAGTTCCCCATTATGAATTCTTTCTAAATAGTCATTATTATATTCATCAGTATGGTTTTTGGTGTATGGTTTTTGAATTGACCTTCCGGTTGGCGTATAATACCTTGCGGTGGTGAGCCTCACGGCCGATCCATCACCCAAGGCCATTTCCCTTTGCACCAATCCTTTTCCGAAAGAACGGCGACCAACAATAGTGCCTTTATCGTTATCCTGAAGTGCGCCGGCAACAATTTCACTTGCCGAAGCAGAATTTTGGTCAATTAACACATATAATTTTCCATGTTCAAAATCCCCTTTGTCAGTTGCATAAGATTTGTCTATTTCCCGATTTTTATTTTTGGTAAAAACTATTAATTTGCCTTTTTCTAAAAATTCATCGACAATCTGATCCGCAATATCCATAAATCCTCCTGGATTTCCGCGTAAATCTAATACCAGGGAGGTCATTCCTTTTGAAATAAGCTCATCTAAATCGTGTTTAAACTCATCATAGGTAGTTCGTGCAAATCGATCGATTTTAATATATCCTAAGGTATTATTGATCATATAATGTGCTGATACACTTGTTATTGAAACATCACCCCTCGTAATTGGAAAATTTAAGATCTTGTTTGTTGAACGTCTATATACCACCACATTAACTTTGGTGTCAGGCTCTCCTTTAAGCACTTTCATGACGGCATCACTCATTTTTCTGTTGCCCTCAATTGTTCCTTGCTCAATTTTTGAGATACCGGCTTTTTTTGCAATGACTTTTCCAAATAAAGTGTCATTATTTGCGATAATAATTCTATCTCCGGCCTTTATTCCTGTTTTTTCACTTGGCCCGCCTTTAATAACGCCGCTCACGGCAACAGAATCATTATGGATTAGGAACGAAACACCGATACCCGCAAATTTCCCTTGCATACTTTCGGTAACGCGCTGCAATTCGTCTTTTGGGATATAAACAGAATGTGGGTCTAACTTTGCCAACATTGTGGTAATGGCGTCATCAAGCAAACTGTCGGTATTTACCTTGTCAACATAATCATAATTGATATAGTTAATCAAACGTTTTATTTTTGCTTCATTGGAATTGGAACTGAATAAAACCGATTTGTTTTTGAAGTTAAATGTGCTGCCAATAAATATTCCAACAGCAATGGCTATTCCAATAATTAAGGGTAAATAAGCTTTTCTTTTTATCATTATAAATTTTTAAGATGGGTAAGTTCAACACCTGCTTTTTCTAAAAACTCCAAACCCGCTTCATCTTTATAAGCCTTGGCATAAACCACTCTTTTTATTCCCGATTGATGTATTAATTTACTGCATTCTTTGCAGGGCGACAGCGTAATGTATAAGGTAGAATCTTTACAGGATTGTGTAGAACTAGCCACTTTTAATATGGCGTTTGCTTCTGCATGCAATACATACCATTTTGTGTTTCCCTCTCTATCTTCGCAAGAATTCTCAAAACCGGTTGGCGTGCCGTTAAAACCATCGGAAATAATCATTCGGTCTTTTACAATGATTGCACCAACCTGTTTTCTTTCGCAATATGATAATTTACCCCACTCAAATGCCATTCGCATATAGGCTTGATCGTATTTTAATTGTTTCTTAATCATACATTTTTAATGGTTCCAAAAGTACTAAGATTCTAATAAACTCAACGTTAATTTTTTACCAAAATATTGTTGCTTTTAGTATTGGCAACACCAATCCAATTACTATAGATGAAATGATAAGAATCCAGTCGCGCTTCGGAAATCTGAAAACAGTTTGAAAAATTAGTCCTATAATAAGAATTGCGATCACAACAGTAAGCTGCGCAAGTTCAATTCCCAATGCGAATTCGAGCAAAGGAATTAATTTTTGCGTTGAACTGCCGATCAATATTTTAAAATATCCCGAAAATCCGAGTCCGTGAATTAACCCAAAAAACAGGGCGAAAAATAAATTTGTATTTGTTTTTGCATGTTTTGAAGCATTTTTCGCAAAAAATACATTTACCAAAGCCGTAATAAGAATGGTACAAGGAATTAGAAATTCGATCCAATTGTGGTTTATGGACACTATTTTATAGGCTGACAAAATAAGGGAAAGCGTATGTCCAACGGTGAACAATGTAATGAGCCACAAGATTTTATTCCAGTTTTTAAAATCATATATCACAACTAAAGCTATTAAAAACAATACGTGGTCATACGCATTCCAGTCCAACACATGAAAAAGTCCCTCTTTAAGAAAGAACATAAAATTATCCATCAATTTATTTGTTTTTTAAGCCCAAATATAGGAAAATTTGTTGCCCAATAACTATTACTTGAACCAATTTTTTACCAATTCATTTTCTATTGGTTTGGCCGTTTTGTGCGTAAATTCATTTTTTACGGCATCATATTCATAATCCTTTGCCCATTCAGTAACATTTTCGGCAACTTGTTTTATGCTTTCACAAACATAAAGTATTTCACTGTTGGTTATTGTTGGGTGAATGGACATGCGAATCCATCCCGGTCTTTCCACCAAGCAGCCTTCACTAATTTTTTCCTCAATACTTTTTGAAGTTTGCTGATCTACATGCAACAAAAAGTGGCCATAGGTTCCGGCACAAGAACAACCTCCACGGGTTTGGACGCCAAATCGATCATTTAATAATTTAACAATCAAGTTGAAGTGCGCATTTTCAATAAAAAATGAAAAAATCCCCAATCGGTCTTTGTGCTGCCCGGCCAATAGTTGCAGATTCGGAATTTTGGTCAGTTTTTCAAACACGAAATCAATAAGTTCATGTTCGCGCACCAACATATTTTTAACACCCATTTTTTCTTTCAATTGAATGGCCAAGGCGATTTTAATAGTTTGCAAGAAACCTGGGGTTCCACCGTCTTCTCGGGTTTCAATATCATCAATATAATCGCGGTTTCCCCAAGGATTGGTGTAATTTACCGTCCCGCCACCCGGATTGTCAGGCACCATATTTTTGTATAATTTTTTGTTGAAAATTAACACGCCTGAAGACCCCGGACCTCCTAAAAATTTATGTGGCGAAAAGAAAATGGCATCTAAATATGCTTCCTCATCTTTAGGGTGCATGTTTATTTCAACATAAGGCGCAGAGCATGCAAAATCCACAAAACACAATCCGCCATAGTTGTGAATCATTTTCGCAATTTTATGATAGTCCGTTCTAATTCCGGTCACGTTGGAACAAGCTGTTACTGAAGCAATTTTTATGGGCCTGTCTTTATATTGAATCAACAATTTTTCAAAACTGTCAAAACAAAATAAACCTGATTCCTGACATGGAATAATTTCAACATCGGCGATGGTTTCCAACCAGGAAGTTTGATTGGAATGATGTTCCATATGCGTAATAAAAACAATGGGCTTTAATGCCTCGGGAATTGCCGTGTATTTTTTTATATTTTCTGAAATCCGCAACCCTAAAATACGTTGAAACTTGTTTACAACTCCTGTCATTCCTGTTCCGGAGGTGATTAAAACATCTTCTTTTGATGCGTTTACATGGACTTTGATTATGGAACGCGCTTTGTGGTACGCGATGGTCATTGCGGAACCTGTGATGGAAGTTTCCGTGTGCGTATTGGCCACAAAAGGGCCAAACTCATTGAGTAACTTTTCTTCTATGGGACGATACAATCGTCCGCTGGCAGTCCAATCGGTATAAATAATTTTCTTTATCCCGTAAGGCGACTCAAAAGTTTGGTCAACGCCAACAATATGCTTGCTAAATTGTTGAAAATAAGATTCTAATTCAGAAGGTTGGCTTTGAGTTTTACTTAATTTTTTTGTAAACATACCTATTGAAAAATATTGGTTTATTAAGTCTATAACTTGTTATTAAAAATAATTATTTATTTAAATTTTGCAATTCCCTTTTTTAGCCAATTGTAATATTCTTCCACATCTGGCATATAAGCAACGGGATCTGATAAATTTTCTTCATTATGAGCCATTAAAACATAAAAAGGCTGTGCGTTGGCGCCGTACTTTATAATTTGAAATTCGCTCCACTTTTGTCCGACATATTTTAACTTTTTCCCGGGATGTAATTTTGATTCAATTACTTCACCATTTTCAAGCGGTCGTTTATCATCTACATACAACGAAATTAGAACCACCTCGTTTTTTAGCACTTGCAATACTTTTTCCTGCGCCCAAACTTGTTGTTCCATTTTTCGGCAATTAACACAGGCATACCCCGTAAAATCCAACATAACAGGTTTGTTTACTTTTTTTGCATAGGCCAATCCTTTGTCGTAATCGTTAAATGCCAAAATATTGTGAGGCGGCATTAAATGCGCGCCATCCGGTATTTCCATATTTTCTCCTGATGACATTCCGCTATTCAATTTAGAAAATCCGACTCCATAAGGTGATTCACTATAATATTGCGCCGGCGGAAAAGCACTTATTAAATTTAATGGCGCTCCCCACAAACCCGGTATCATATAAATGGCAAAAGCCAAGGAAATAATTCCCAAACTTAGTCTTCCAACCGAAATATGGGTTAGTGGCGAATCGTGCGGCAATTGTATTTTTCCAAAGAGATAAAATGCCAATACCAAAAATATGGTAATCCAAATTGATAGGAAAACCTCTCTTTCCAGCCAGTGCAGCTGCAATACCAAATCGGCATTCGACAAAAACTTAAATGCCAATGCCAATTCCAAAAATCCTAAAACCACTTTTACGGTATTTAACCAACCACCCGATTTCGGCAATGAATTTAACCAACCTGGAAAAGCTGCAAACAAGGCAAATGGAATTGCCAACGCCAATGAAAAGCCTAACATTCCTATAATTGGGCCTACCTGATTTCCTCCTGCAGCAGCTTCCACCAATAAAGTTCCGACAATGGGACCTGTGCAGGAAAATGAAACGATGGCCAAGGCCAAAGCCATAAAAAATATACCGATGATGCCACCTCTATCCGCTTGCGCATCTACGCTTGTTCCCCATGAACTTGGCAAAACGATTTCAAAAGCGCCTAAAAAAGATATGGCAAAAACAACCAGTAACAAGAAGAAAATAACGTTAAACCAAACATTTGTGGACAATGCGTTTAAAGCATCAGCGCCAAAAACAGCGCTTACCAAAAGTCCCAAAAGCAAATAGATAATCACAATGGAAATACCATAGATGATAGCATTCTTAATCCCTTCAGCCTTGCTTTTACTTTGTTTGGTGAAGAAACTCACCGTCATAGGAATCATTGGAAATACACAGGGTGTTAAAAGGGCGGCAAATCCGGAAAAGAAGGCAATGATAAAAATGGTCAATAAACTTTTACCTGATGTTTTATTGCTGTTTTTCGCAGCAATTACCGCAACAACTTCTTTGTTTTTAGCATCTTCTGTTACAGATAAAACTTCATTATCTTTGGTGGCCGTTATTGAAGAAACCTCTTTTTCTTCCGTATTTGTTACTGAAGAAGCTTCAACTATTTCATCTTTGTTAATGCTTGCTGCATTAATTTTATTTTCAGGGATTAAAAATTCCAAATCTATTTCAGTGGGCGGTAAACAACTAGAATCATCACACACCATAAATTCAACTATTCCGGTGATTTTAAGTGGATTCTTTGAAAGCACTTTTATGCGCTGTTTAAATGTGGCCTTGTTTTCAAAATACTTGATTTTCATGTCGAAAACTGGGTCGTGCACGGTATGGCCTTTTTCTTCTGAAGGCTTTTCTATTAACTCAAAATCCCGGCTTTTTTTAAATGAAAAAGAAGTGGGTATTGGACCGTTCTCAGGAACATTTTGGGAATACAAGTGCCATTTTGCCTCAATAGTAGCTGTTACTATTAAATCGTATTTTGAATCAGAAATTTTTTCTACTGAAGTTGACCACTTTACCGGGTCATGAATTTGGGAATAACTTGTAATACTCAGCGCGAAAAACGCCAAAAGTAAAAATATTTTTTTCATACTAAAAGTTGGTTTCTTTTATAAGAATCGTCAAAAATAAACAATATTAATCAGTATGTCGTTTTATAATCAATTTTCCCCTAATTCAATACGTTAAATTTTTCCTAATTATATATATTTTAGTGCTTGGAATTGCGTATTGAGAAATTGATTGATACATGAATATGTTATCATTTTTGTGACTTCAAAAAACACATTTAATCCATCCGTTTTAAGAAAATAAAATCTAAATATTAGCGCAATCGTAGAGACAATTATTCAAGAATTAGTCGTATTTTACTCACACCTTTTATTATCCTCAATATTTACATAGATTTGTTTTTGTTAAAATGTTAAATAAACGGTAATATATAAGTAAAATAAAATATGATAAACAATTGATTTCCACCAGAATAGTCTTTTATCTTTTTTCTATATGCTTTCGTCTGGTTAATAGTGACTTTTAAAATTATTTATGAGATTGGTCAATAACATAAAATACGCTCTTTTGTTTCTATTTGCGATTTTTATATCTCAAGTTGTAAATGCGCAATATTCCCACTATATAAATAATTATACGCTTTATGATTACAAAGCAAGCAATCAAAATTGGGATATTGCCAAATCGGCCAACGGGAAATTATTTGTGGCAAATAACGATGGACTCCTTGAATTTGACGGATTAAACTGGAACCTTTGGGAAATGCCCAATAAAACTACAATTCGCTCCTTATTGGTTTACCAAAATAAAATATATGTGGGTTCTTATGAAGAGTTTGGCTATTTTTCCAGAAACAACAAAGGTGCTTTGGTATATATTTCGCTTCTTGATGCCCATAAAAAAATTGAGGTGTCTAAAGATGAAGAATACTGGCAAATAGTTTTATTTGGGGATGCTGTTGTTTTTAGGTCTTTTTTAAACATCCACATTTACAAAGAAGGCAAAATTACCACCCACAATTTGTCCTCAACCATTATGTCTTGTGATGTGGTAAACGACAAATTATATGTTTCAACCTTAGATAAAGGAATTTTTGTTTTAGAAAATCAACAATTAAAACCGTTTTTTTATTCTGAAAAATTAAAAAATGCCAAAATCATTTCGGTAACATCAAACAACAACAATCAATTTCAAATTAACACTGCGCTTCAAGGTTCCTTTTTGTTGGATAATAGCACCCTTGTTCCTTGGGAAACGCCCATAAATCCCATCGTTAAAAAGCACCAACTCAATAAATTTACGCAATTGTCAAATGGAAATTTTCTTTTTGGAACCATAAAAAACGGAGTTTACATCACGGATAAATCGGGTAACATCCTATTTAACATTAACAAAGAAACTGGCCTTATAAACAATACTGTTTTGGGACAGTTTGTTTCTGAAAATAATGAACTTTGGCTGGGATTGGATAATGGAATTGCCTTTGTTGATTTGAATACACCCAATTATTTTTACAATGATATCTCTGGAAAACTTGGTGCTGTTTATGACATCATCAGATATAAAAATACCATTTATATTGGAAGCAATACCGGTTTGTATTTTATTGATGCTGATGGCAAATTAAATTTTATTGAAGGCTCTCAAGGCCAGGTTTGGAATTTAAAAGAAATAGACGGCGATTTGTTTTGCGGGCATAATAATGGCACTTATTTGGTTAAAAACAATGCCTTAAAACTCATTTCATCCTATACCGGCGGCTGGGTTATCAATAAAGTTCCGGAACAAAAAAACACCTATATCCAAGGGACTTATGCCGGCTTGGTCTGCTTCAAAAAAATAAATGGTGAATGGCAGGTAAAGCATTTGGGGAAAACTACCATACCTGCCCGGTTTCTTGTTTTTGAGGAGGAACATACTGCCTGGATTGCGCATGCAAACAAGGGTTTGTACCGCGTTAAGTTTGATGCAAATTATGAAAATATCACAGAACTTACCGACTATAATAAAAAAGGACTTTGGTCAGATTATTTTGTTAGAATTTACAAACTAAAAAACACCATTGCTTTTCACACCCTTAAAGGCTGGCAAAAGTACGAACCCTTAATCGACAGTATTGTACCCTATAATTTATTAAATGACAAAATAGGCAAAGAAAGTTACATCATTTCCGAAGAAAATATTCCTAAAATCGCTTATAAAACAGAGAACTCTCTATCTTTTGGAGGGCTGTTAAATGATGCCAAAAACTTCTTGATTCCAGATAAATACTTCAAAAAAAGACTCATAACCGGTTACGAAAATATTTCAAAAATCAACGATTCAACTTTTGCGCTTAATTTATACGACGGATTTATGTTTATTGATGCGGATAAATTTTCAGCAAAAGAACCCATTGAAAAACCAACCCTTTCTAAAATAACCATAAACAATAAGGCCATAACACTGGACACAAACAATATTTCGCTCCCATTTCGTAACAATTTCATTTCAATAACGGTAAGTTCTCCCTTTTCTAAAGACCATAGTTTTGAGTACAAACTTTCGAGCTTGCATTTAAATCCGCCTTGGAGTGAGTCTAAAAATGGCGTGTTGGAATTTTCAAATCTTACCGACGGAACCTATAATTTATCCATAAGAACCATTGGATACAACCAAGATAAGTCTCCCATTTTACCCTTGAAATTTACGGTTTTGTCACCTTGGTACAAAAACGCTCCCGGGTTTATTATTTATGCACTTCTGCTGATTCTTACGGCGTTAACCATCTATTTTTTCCATAAAAGAAAGGTTAAAAAGGAACAAAAACTACTTCAGTTAATGTATGAAGAAACACAAAATAAAATATTGGAGGAGCGAAAACAGGAAAATGAAAAAGAAATTATAAGGCTAAAAAATGAATCGCTTAAAAATGAAATCAAACTTAAAAGCAAACAGTTGGCAAATACCGCTATGTCTTTGGTCAAGAAAAACGAAACATTGTTGCATTTAAAAGATGAATTGCTGCTGAATAAAAATAATTTTACCAATCAATATTCCTTTAAAAAATTAATAAAACAAATAGATAATTCTATTGAACATGTTGATGGCTGGGAACTTTTTGAATACAATTTCAATCAGGTTCATGAAGAGTTTTTCAACAAATTAAAAGCCAGCTTTCCAAGTTTAACCCATAAGGATTTAAAAATTTGCGCCTATCTAAGAATGAACATGAGCAGCAAAGAAATTGCCCCGTTACTCAATATTTCAATAAGGGGCGTGGAAACAAACCGATATAGGCTAAAAATAAAACTTGGCATCGCAAAAGAAGACAGCCTTCGGGGATTTTTACAAAATTTTAATTAAATAAATCCATTTCCTTGTCATTTCGATCATTCGGAACTACGTCATTACTACTTCATTTATAGTGTTTGCATAGTTATTCGCTCATAAAATAAAGTGCTCCACAATACGTCTTTTAGAAAAATTTCATTTTTAAATTAATGTGGCGTAACTAAAGTGTATAGGTATTTTTTTTAAAAAGGCATAAACCCTCTAACTTTAACAATTACTTAACATTAAATCAATTTAAATGAAAACAAAAATAATTTACGCCTTATTATTCCTTCCTTTCTTCATTTTTGCTCAGGAAAGAACTATTTCAGGTAAAGTTACTTCATTAGATGGAGTGCCTATTCCTTCGGTAAATGTTTTGATAAAAAACACCGCTAAAGGAGTTGTAACTGATTTTGACGGAAATTTCAGCATTACCGCTACTCAAAATGACGTATTGGTATTTAGCTATATCGGGATGAAACCTAAAGAAATTGTGGTAGGAACGGCTAACATTATTAATGTTGTGCTTGAAGACAGCGCGGAGAGTTTAGAGGAAGTTGTTATCGTTGGATACGGAACTCAGAAAAAAGCCATTCTTACAAGTTCAGTAAGCTCAATTAAGGGCGACGAGCTGACACAGGAGCCTGTAACCAATGCAACACAGGCATTGCAAGGAAAAGCTGCCGGTATTCAGGTAATTGCCTCGGATGCCCCAGGAGCATCTTCAACGGTTATTATCAGGGGGTTGGGAACTATCCAAGGAGGAAGAGACCCATTGTATGTTGTTGATGGAATATTAACCAATAACATCAATAATGTTAATACTTCAGACATTCTGACCATGAATATTTTAAAAGACGCCGCTTCATTAGCCATCTACGGAAATAGAGGCGCCAATGGGGTAATTATTGTTACTACGAAAAAAGGTCACTCCGGAAAAATGCAAGTATCTTTCGATTCATATACTGGTTTTAAGGATATTTTAAGCACCGTTAAAATGGCAGATGCCGCCTCCTTTGTAACGTATAGCAATGAAGCTGCTTTAAGAGATTTAAGGAGCGATGATGATCCGGGTAACGATGGTGACACTAGTGGTTTTTTTCCCACCACCCAGCAATACAATACCAATTGGTTAGATGCCATCACAAGAATTGGAAAAGTTTCAAATTACAATTTGTCCCTATCAGGTGGTTCCGAAAACATAACAGCCTTTTTTAGCGTTGGATTTAACCAGGAAGAAGGGATCTTAAAAGACAATGATTTTGACAGGCTCACCTTACGTAGCAATGTAGATTATAAAATTAGCGACAAGTTCAATTTTTCGCAGAATGTAAGTGTCCAATTGGCAAATGTTACCCCTAAAAGTTATAGTTCATTTACAAACGCTTATAAGCAAGCGCCAATTGTTCCGGTAAGAGATGCCGAAGGAAGATTTGGTTCATCAGTGGCGTTTAATAATGTGGGGAATCCGGTAAAAGATTTGTATTTTCAGGATGAAAAACAAAAATACTTTAAAATTCAGGCTTCATTTAAAGCAGATTATAAAATAATAGAACCTTTAACATTTACGTCTCGCTTTTCTGTGGAATCTGAAAACGGACGATTTTATAATTTTCAAGATAGATTAGGTACTTATTTGGCCAACAATCCCGAAAATACAGAAGCTAACTTTGATGGGGGAATTGAAAATCCTGCGAAAACAACGCTTGAAGTTAGACAAACCACAAGTTATCGCTGGTTTTTAGACAATTATGTTACATTTAATAAAACTTTTAATGAAGATCATACCATAAATGTCACTTTAGGGATTACTGCGGAAGAAGCAAAACAAGAATTTTTAATTGGACGAAGAGTGAACGTTCCTTTAGGGCCTCTTAGATATAGTTTAGGTTCAGGAGATGAAGACAATAGACAAACATCTGATGGGGGATTTGGTGAAGGTGATAAAAATATGATGAACACAGCATATTCCTATATTGCCAGGGTAAATTATGATTTTCAAAACAAATACCTTTTGAACGGTTCATTTAGACGAGATGGTTCCAGCAAATTTCAAAAAGGAAATAAATTTGGAAATTTCTTCGCAGTAAGTGCAGGATGGGTGCTAACCGAAGAAGCCTTTATGCAAGATGGAATATTTAACAAATTAAAATTAAGAGCCAGTTACGGAGAATTAGGAAACCAAAACGTTCCCTTTAACATTGTAACAGCTACAACAGGAAGTGGCGGATTCTACGCATTTGGTCCAAATCAAGACCTACAGCAAGGAATCACCATTACAGGAACCGTTCAAGAAGATTTATCTTGGGAAACAACCAATGAGATTAATGTAGGAGTAGAATATACGCTTCTTGACAACAGATTAAGCGGGGAAATAGATTATTACAAAAGGGTAAACAGCAATGCTGTTTTGCAAATAAAACTTCCCGATGTTTTTGGTTTTGACCCTTACAATTCCCATGTTGGGGAGGTTACAAATCAAGGAGTAGAAGTGTTGTTAAATTGGGCAGACAACATCAATGATCATTTAAAATATAATATAGGCGGTAATTTCTCCTACAATAAAAATGAGCTTACCAAAGTAACCAATCCTTTCTTTAATGAACAACGGGGCGGAAATATTGATAATGGGCAATACACTAAAAAAATTGCCGTAGGGCAACCATTGGGAAGTTTCTTTTTATATGATGTCATAGGGATTGACGATAGGGGAGAATTTGTTTATGATGATGTGAATGGAAATGGCATTACAGATGAAGGAGATAGAAAATTCTTTGGGTCTTACATTCCTAAATATTACTTCGGCTTTAATTTTGGACTTGAATATAATAACTTTGATTTTTCTGTTGATACCTATGGAAACGTTGGAAATAAGGTTTATAATGGTAAAAAAGCGCAGCGTTTTGGAAATGAAAACATTGAACAATCTACATTTAACAACAGATGGACTTCTGGCGGGCCAAGCAATACCGGAACAATTGCCTCTAATGCTGTTCCGCTTTCTTCTAATTATTATTTAGAATCTGGAGACTTTTTTAGAATTAACAATATTACTTTGGGCTATACCATGCCCGAAAATATTTTAAAGTTCTTTTCTAAAGTAAGAATTTATGCGTCTGCAAAAAATCCTTTGATTTTTAAGAAATTTTCCGGTTATACCCCTGAATTATCTGGAGATCCTCTTGGCACTGCCGGAATAGAGCTGAATGCATACCCAACATTGCAGTCATATTTTGTAGGAATAAACACATCATTTTAAATAACATAGAGAGATGAAAAATTTAATTAAAAATACTATTCGCAATAAAGCTTCACTGATTATATTGCTATTGCTAATGATTTCTTGCAGTGAAGATTTTATCAATGTTCAGTCAAATCAGGAAACGGAAGAAGCTTTAACAGCCGACAAAGCGCCTGAACTTGTAAATGCTGTTTATAACAGCTTTTTACAGTGGCCAATGAGCTCATTTTCATGGATTGGCATCACAAGCATCACTACGGATGATGCCGATAAAGGTAGTGCTCCTGGGGATACGGGAACCGACAAAAATTTATTGGATGCCCTTACCTTTGACGCCTCTACAATATCCTTCGCCGAGGTGTGGAGTGCACATTATGCCGGTATTCAAAGAGCAAACCAGGCCATAAATAGATTACAGGGGTTTGACATAGAGGAAACCTTGAAAAACAGGTTGATTGGTGAAGCAAAATTTTTAAGGGCCTTAATGTATTTTAGGCTGGTACAATCATTTGGAGGTGTTCCGTTAATTACGGAAGCTCCGGATCCAAATGCTTCAGATGCGAGTGACGTTCTTAAAAGAGCAACTAAAGAGGCCACTTATGCTTTAATAGAAAAAGATTTACAAGAGGCCATACCTGTGCTGCCGAATAAAAGTCAATATGATTCAGCTGACCTAGGCAGGGCTACAAAAGGAGCCGCAAAGGCTTTGTTGGCAAAAGTAAGTATGTATCAAAATAAATGGCCGGAAGTATATAGCTTAACAAATGAAATAATAGCATCCGGAGACTACGGTTTAACAACAAATTATGAAGATATCTGGAAGGAAATAGGGGAAAATAATATAGAATCTATTTTTGAAATACAGGCAAGAGGAGAAACGCCCACTGCGGGAATTCAAGGCTACAGCGTTAGCCAGGGAGCCAGAGGCGAAGGTGGCTGGGGCTGGGGCTTCAATACCCCAACTCAAAATCTCGCCGATTCTTACGAAGCAGGTGATTTAAGAAGGGATGCCACTATTATATTTAGAGGAGAGACCCTGTATGATGGCAGGGTGGTGCCTAATACCGTGGAGAATGAAAGATACAATCAAAAAGCCTACATAAGTTCCTTTTCAGATGCATGGGAAACAGGGAAAAATATTCGGATCCTTCGCTATGCAGAGGTATTGTTAATGAATGCCGAAGCTGCTTTAACACAAGGCGGTGATGCTGCAACACCGCTAAATAAAGTGAGAAATAGAGCTGGTTTGGGAAATGCGCCTGTAGTTAATCAAATGGCTGTTTGGAATGAAAGAAGGTTTGAATTGGCATTTGAACACGATCGTTATTTCGATTTGGTGCGTCAGGGAAGAGCTGGTGTGGTGCTTAGAGCCCATGGAAAAAACTTTGTCGATGGCAAGAACGAAGTGTTTCCAATTCCTCAAGAGCAAATTGAGAAAAGCGGCGGAATCCTTGAACAAAATCCAGGATATTAGTAGCAATTAATAATGTTCAAAGTCCAAATAAGGATATTCCTTGTCTGCGTAAAAAAGAAAAGTAAGACTATAAATGACCCACTTAAGAAATAGAATGTATATACCAATTCCATATTTTTTAGCATTGTTACTAATGCTTAACAGTTGTGGAGGCGGAGGTGATGTTACACCTCCGCCGCCTGATGTTGACCCAATTATAGAAGAATTTACCGATACCGAGTTGATGGATTTGGTTCAAAAAAACACTTTTAAGTATTTTTGGGATTTTGCACATCCCGTAAGTGGTTTGGCCTTAGAGCGATCAAACTTAGAAGCTTACGGAGGAGAGGCTTCTAACATTGTTACCACGGGCGGAAGCGGTTTTGGCGTTATGGCCATTGTTGTGGGCGTTGAAAGAAATTATATTACAAGAGACCAAGCCATAGAACGCCTGCTTAAAATAACGAATTTTTTGTTGAATGCAGATCGTTTTCACGGCGCTTTTCCTCATTGGTATTATGGAAATACGGGAAAAGTAAGGCCTTTTTTCTCAACGGATGACGGCGGAGATATTGTTGAAACTTCCTTTATGATTCAAGGCTTGTTAACCGCACGCCAATATTTTAACAAAGACAATGCCTTAGAAAATTCGCTTCGCGCTAAAATTAATCAATTGTGGAATGAAGTGGAATGGGATTGGTACACCAATAATAAAGATGTGTTGACATGGCATTGGTCCCCAAATTATGGCTGGGCCATAAATCATGAAATAAAAGGCTATGATGAAGCTCTTATAACCTATGTGTTGGCTGCATCATCAACAAACCATGCAATAAACAAAACTGCTTATCACAATGGTTGGGCAAAAGGAAATGAATTTACCAACGGCACGGTGTATTACCAAAAATGGAAGTTGCCATTGGGACCAAGTTATGGCGGTCCCCTATTTTTTGCACATTATTCTTTTTTAGGATTGGATCCAAGAAATTTAGTGGATAGATATGCAAATTATTGGGAACAAAATGTGAATCATACACTTATAAATAGAGAATATTGTATTAAAAATCCGAAGCAATTTGTTGGATATGGCGCGGGAAGTTGGGGACTTACGGCGAGTGACGATCACCAAGGTTATTCAGCACACAGCCCAACAAATGATTTAGGGGTTATTTCCCCAACAGCGGCATTGTCATCATTTCCCTATACGCCGGAATATTCTATGCAGGCTTTACGAAGTTTTTATTACAATTTTAATGGAAAATTATGGGGGGAATATGGTTTTTATGACGCTTTTAACCAAACGGAAAATTGGTATGCAACTAATTATTTGGCTATCGACCAAGGACCAATCATTATTATGATTGAAAATCACCGAACCGGTTTACTTTGGGATTTATTTATGTCGAGCCCAGAAGTTCAGGAAGGATTAAAAAAACTGGAGTTTACTAGTCCGCATTTTTAATAAAAATAAACGATTAACAGCTTACTTGAAATTGAACTGATGTAAAACGATAATTTTTTTATCACATTAATTCAGCTTAAAAATTAAAAATAAATGAAAATTAAATACATCATAATTCTACTTTTTACCATCCTGTTTGGCTTCATAAGCTGTACAGAAAACAAAACCATTGCCAAAAGAGATTTAAGCAGTACTCCTGAAACTAAATCTGATGCAAAAATGGAATCTTTTTTAGACAGTCTGACCAAAATTATGACGCTAGATGAAAAAATCGGACAACTGGTTTTGATGTCCACCGATTGGGAAAAAACGGGCCCAAGCATTAATGAAAACTATAAAAATTTAATTAAAGAAGGGAAAGTCGGCAATATTTTTAATGCTTACACGGCAAAATTTACAAGAGAATTGCAACAACTCGCTGTTGAAAATACGCGTCTTGGAATTCCGCTTCTGTTCGGTTATGACGTGATTCACGGGCATCGCACAATTTTTCCGATTTCGTTAGGGGAATCTTCCAGCTGGGATTTAAAAGCCATTGAAAACAGTGCCCGAATTGCGGCTACGGAAGCTTCTGCAGAAGGCATTCACTGGACCTTTGCGCCTATGGTTGACATTTCAAGAGACGCCCGCTGGGGAAGGGTTTCAGAAGGCTCGGGAGAAGATGTTTATTTAGGATCAGAAATAGCTAAAGCAAGAGTTAAAGGATTTCAGGGAGACGATTTATTTGAAACCAATACCATCTTGGCCTGTGCAAAGCATTATGCCGCTTATGGCGCTGCAATTGCCGGCAGAGATTATAATACGGTTGATATGTCCGACAGAGAATTGAGAACCACTTATTTGCCGCCATTTAAAGCGACTGTTGATGCTGGAGTTGCCACTTTTATGACTTCTTTTAACGAATTAAATGGAATTCCCGCCAGCGGAAACAAATATTTGCTGACCGATATTTTAAGAGATGAATGGGGTTTTGAAGGATTTGTGGTTACCGATTATACTTCCATAAATGAAATGGTTCCCCATGGAATTGCAAAAGACAACAAACAGGCTGCAGAAATTGCAATGAACGCCGGCGTGGATATGGATATGCAAGGCGGTGTTTATATGGACTATTTAAAAGCCCTTATTGCCGAAGGAAAAGTTACTGAAAAACAGGTTACAACAGCTGCTAGAAGAATTTTAGCTTTAAAGTATAAACTGGGACTGTTTAAAGATCCTTACAGATATAGTGATGAAACGAGAGAAAAAGAATTGCTGATGACTCCCGAACATCTTGAAGCGGCAAGAGACATGGCAAGAAAAGCGAGTGTTCTTTTGAAAAATAGCAAGCAAACACTTCCTATTTCAAAAGATAAAAAAGTTGCGTTGATTGGTCCTTTGGCCAATGACAAATTCAACATTATTGGATCTTGGTCAGCTGCCGGCGATCGCTTTACAAAACCGGTAACCGTTTTAGAAGGTTTCAAAGAAAAAATTTCAAAACCGGCCAACTTATTATTTACGCAGGGATGTGAAATAAATTCTGAAAACACAACAGATTTTCAAAATGCCATAAACATCGCCAAAAAAGCCGATGTTGTGGTGATGGTTATGGGAGAATCCGAAGGAATGTCGGGTGAAGCCGCGAGCAGAACAAATCTTGATTTACCGGGAAACCAAAAAGAATTATTAAGAGCCATAAAAAAATTGGGAAAACCGATGGTTTTAGTAATTATGAACGGAAGGCCTTTAACACTGGAATGGGAAAACGAAAATATGGATGCCATATTGGAAACTTGGTTCCCTGGAACAATGGGCGGTTATGCCATTGCCGATTTAATTTTTGGAGATGCCAACCCTTCAGGAAAATTAACGATGACCTTCCCAAGAAATGTTGGCCAAATCCCTATTTATTACAACGTAAAAAATACAGGGAGGCCTTATGAGGCAAATGGTCCCGAACAAAAATACCGTTCGAGATATCTTGATGTTTCCAATTCACCGCTTTATCCATTTGGCTATGGATTAAGCTATACCACATTTACATACACAGATTTCACAATAAATAAAAAAGAATATGCATTTAAGGAAAACATAAACATTGGTGTTACTGTCACAAACACCGGTACTTTTAAAGGGGAAGAAATTGTGCAGCTTTATGTACGCGATTTGGTGGGCAGTGTTACCAGACCCTTAAAAGAACTTAAACGCTTTGAAAAAGTGATGCTCGAACCTAATGAATCCAAAAAAGTAACTTTTACCTTAACTTCAGATGATCTTGCATTTTATACAAAAGATATGAGTTTTAAAGCCGAAGCGGGTGAATTTAAACTTTTTGTAGGAACCAACAGCGAAGAGTTGCTTGAAACAAATTTTACGCTGAAATAAAAAATTATTAATTAATTGAAATCAATTTCAAAATAACAGTTTTAACGATAACAAAAACCGAATTTTATGAAAACTTTTAAATTTAAACCAACCAATTTATTGCTTGTTATGCTGTTGATAATAAGTGTAACATCTTGCAATGAAGATATTTCCTTTTATCCTTTTATTGAAACGATTCCTTGTGAAACTCCTGTAGCTGCAGACCCTGCCATTATCAACGATTTTCAATGTCAGGACAATATGTTACTTCCTGGCGTAGAGGTAATTAGGAATCTCAGTGAAACAGGAATCAATAAAAGTACTTTTATAGGAAAATACACAGACCCAACTGGTCCTTGGGACGCGTTAATTATAGATTATGGGGCTCCCATAGATCTTTCAACAAAAAACACTTTTAAAATCAAGGTGCAAACAAATGTTACCGGTATTTTAAAAGCAAAACTGGAAGGCGGTACTTCTGGCGGAATAGAGGTTGATGCCACCATTTCAAACACAACCAATTGGGTGGAATATTCTTTTGATTTCAGCAGCCAGTTCAATCAAAATCATCAAAAATTGGTGTTGTTTTTTAATGCCGGTGCTGATACTAGCGGTGCAGATGTATATTATATTGATGATTTAAGATGGGATACTTCCATAGATCCTTGTGTTGGTGTTGCAGAAGATTTAAACATCATAAACGATTTTGACTGTCAGCAAAATCAGGAGATTCCTGAGGTGGAACTTACCGCAACACCTAACAAAAATAACATAAACGACAGTAAATTCTCAGGAAAATATATTGATGAAATAGGCGCTTGGGATGCCGTAATTATTGATTTTGGCGCACCAATAAATTTAACCACACACAATGTGCTCAAAATAAAAGTGCTTGCACCTGTTGAAGGTCTTTTGAAAGCAAAATTAGAGGGAGGAACTTCAAACCCAATTGAAGTAGATGCCAATATTACGACTACTGGGGAGTGGAAAGAATATTCATTCGATTTCAGCAGTGAGGCAAACGCAAATCATCAAAAATTAGTGCAATATTTTTTGGAGTTTTCAAGACCTGTTCTT
>DAIQBF010000017.1:0-24586 GCA_036781305.1 Lutibacter sp. | reverse complement strand
TCCCCAATTAAATTGACGTGCAGAGTAAGGGCAACTGGTTACACAGAATTTACATCCAATACAACGTTCATTATCAATTAAAACAATGCCGTCATCGCGTTTAAATGTGGCGCCGGTTGGGCAAACAGTAACACAGGGAGGTTCATCACAATGAAAACAAGGTTTTGGAAACCAATAAGGTTCGCTTTCAGCATTATTTTGAATAAGCTGCACTTTCATAAACTCTTCGTGATCATCTAATTTGTGCTCTTTTTGGCAGCTTTCAACACACTTTCGGGCATTTTTGCATTTGGCTAAATCTATAACCATCACAAATTTCCGGTCAGGGATTCCTTTTCTGGATTCTTCCGGCGTAATAAGCGCTTCAGGGTATTTGTTGATATTAGATGCGCTTACTTCTACTATTTTTCCTTCCGGAGTTAATAATCTCATTACTTCACCAGTAGGTTTTTCTTCTTCTTGCGCAGCTAAGTTTGATATAATTGAGGTGCCTGCAATTGCCGTGAAACTAGTCATTAATCCCAATTTAAGAAATTTACGCCTGTTGGTTTCACCTTTTTCTATTTGGTTTTCTTTCATTTTTTTTTTGATTAAGTTCAATCGATTTAAATATGAATTTCTTTTAAAATGGAGGCTTTAAGTCGATAATTTTTGCTTTTCATAAAATTGGTTATCCTTATTTATAGATATGCTAATATGATACTATAAATTTACTGAGATATGGCCTGTTAAATGATGACATAAGTCACTTATGGGAATAAAACCATACAATAATTTAATTAAACGCTATGCAACAAAAGTCACATAACAATATAAATTATTGTATCGGTTCATTAATTTCTTGATTTTTAAAGGATAATGAGTTTTTATTGAAAAGAAAGAGGAATAGCTAAGACCTAAAAATTTATGGAGGCAGCTTGAACAATCCACAACGTTAAATTTATTTTGATGGATTGAAACTTGAATTGGGTTGATTTTAAAACAGTCTTTGTAAAATGTCCTTTTAGAAAAGAGGGAGGCATTAGTTGTGTACTAAAAATGTGAGCTATAGGGAGGATGTTTATGATAAGCCCTAGAACACGAGTTTAATAAACAATCGAAACTTAATCCATTCTTCATAGTCATAATTGCTTTGGTTGAAATGAATGGTAAATTAATAAGTAAAAAAAGCCGAACTTTAAGTTCGGCTTTTTTCATTTTAACACAATCTATTTTTACTTGTTAAAGCAATCCAACATTACTCGGCTAATGTTCTCATGTAGTTAACGATTAACCATCTGTCTTCATCTGAAGGAACTTTTTTTGCAAATTCAGGCATGTCATTTCTTCCGGTTGTAGTTTTGTAGAATAATGCACCGTCACTTTGTTTTTGGAATTCTTTAGTTGAAAAATCTCCTAAATCCCCTTTCATTTCTTTGGCTTTTGGACCATCTCCATAACCTTCGGCACCGTGACATGATTTACAATGTTTGGTGAATAAAGATTTACCAATGGCAGCGTCAGTTTTAGCTGCGATAGGATTTTTCATGGTTTGATATTTTGCAGGTACTTTCCACTCTTCTTGAACCAGTGTTGTGAAAGAGTAAAATGCAAAAGAAATAATTCCGATAATTGTTAAAAATTTAAATGTTTTCATGTTTTTAATTTTAAGATTTTGTTATTTTGAATAAATTAGTGATTAAATAAATAATAATTCCCCACATTGCAAATGTCAGCAAATTTGGAAATATGAGCAAGAATAAAGGTGTTTTACTTCTTGGAGACCACATAGTTCTTTCGTCAAAAGTTGATTCATCAACTATAGGCTTTCCAATTTGGGCATTTACAATTGCTTTTATAGTTCCGAATTCATCACTTTCATTCAGAACCACTTCAATGGCTACATTGCCATCAACACCAGGTATTCCTTCTGGTATAGGTACAAGTATTGTGCCATTTTCATCAGTTTCGTTAAATTCTTCAATTAATAAAGGCTTAAACAATCTTTGTACCTGAACCCTCATCAATTGGCCGATAATTACGCTGTCAGTTAATTTATTGACCAGGGTTGCCGTTACATAATTAATGCTGTCTATGGTAACAAGTTTGGCATCAATATTGGCATTTTTAAAGCTTAAGCTTTTTGAAGCCCCTTTAAAACTTTCGTTGCCGTCAAATGAAATTTCAATGTTGTAAATATTTGTGGAATCGGGCTTTATGGAACTCAAATCTTTTAAGGTAAATCTGGCTTTACCTTCCATATTGGTGGTTACCTTTCCCAATTCCAGTGGTTCATCCCCCACAACATTAAAAATAACCAATTCTGCATTATGAACATTGACATTTTCACCATCAACCTTTGCGGTGGCTTGCAGGTCAAAATAAACTTCAGCATTCATTATTTTAACGTAGTTGGCTTTTAATCTAACCTTGTCTTTCTTTGCTTTTTGCGCAAAACTTGAAGTGCATAAAAACACACTTAACACAACAAGAAAAAAGTGGCGTGTAATCATTTGATTTCTCATTTTTCAGTGTTTTTATTTAATTCTAATCCTTCTTGTTCATCAGCGGTCCTTTGAATAGGTATTATTGGCACATATCTCACTAATATTGTAATAATTAATAAGGCCATTGCCAAAGTGGATATGGTTATGAGCCATTCGTGGATACTCGGAAAATAATGGTGCCAAGCTTCGGGCACACCTTGTATTGGTAAAAAGGGATGTAACAAGGTTGGGGTTACAATAAGGTAACGTTTCCACCAAGACCCTATAACCACCAATAAACCCATAATAAACATTGGAAGCGGTTTTCTTCCCTTTTTAAATAATAAAACAATAACAGGAATAATTAAACCTGCGATAATCACAAACCAAAATAATGGGGCAAATTGACCTTCCATCAATACATTTATGTGCGTAGTTGCCTCTTTTTTTGAAGTAAGTTGAGGTATCAAATATTCATTCAAATTGAAGTATAGGTAAACCAAGCAAACCAATACCAAAAATTTTCCCAATTTATCAAAATGAAGGTCTGTAATATAGTCTTCTAATTTATATGCTTTTTGCAATACATAAGTTACAGCTACAAGAGCTCCAACACCTGCAACAGCTGCCCCTGAAATAAAATAGGCACCCAAGTTGGTGCTATCCCAACCAACCCTAAACAAGGTTGCAAATAACCAAGCGTCAATAGTTTGTAACATAAAACCCGCAGGAATGATTAAAAGAGCAATGATATGAATTGATTTAAGCTGAATGCTTTTTTGGACATCACTCCCGGTCCAATTCAAAGAGAGTTTTCCATACCATTTACTTAGTGTTGGTTTTTTTTCTTTATAATATTTATTCAGTAAACCAAAATCCGGCAGCAATGGAAAATACAACAATAGCAAACTAATCATAATATAAGTCGGGATTATGATAACATCCCAAGTAATTGGGGATTGCATTCTTCCGTGAATAAATAAGTTTAGTAACCTGTCTGGCCTTCCCATATCAATTGTGATGGTAATACCGGCCATAATGATTGCCGCTACAGAAATTATTTCGGCAATTCTAACAATTGGAGTTCTCCAAGCATTTTTAGTCAGCCTTAAAACGGCTACTGTAACTGTGCCAACAAAACTTGTTGCCACAAAAAACACGAAGTTTGAGATATAAACACCCCACAAAGCATAATCATTCATATTGGTGACCACTTGCCCTTGTATAATTTGATCTATATAGGCAACAATTCCCAAAACTATTAACACAATTAAAGAAATTGTCCAAATAACGCCTTTTTTACCAAATTTTTGTGGTGCCAAGTCGTTAAGTAATTTATCGTAATTTTTCATAATTATTCAGGGTTTTCATCTACAGATTTAAATTCAGTGTAATTCTCTAAACCTTCTTCAAAAGTTACCAATCTGTTTACGGGAGGTAAGTAATAAACACTAGGTTTTGTACCCAAACCTTCCATTAATCTATAGCCATCTTTATCTTTCAATAATTTGCTCAATCTTAGCGTTTCTTCTCCATTGGTTACGGTGTCTTCATATTTATCGCCAAAATAATATACGCCATTCGGACAAGCAGTCACACAGTGCGGCAATTCATTTTCTTTTATTTTATGGGGGCAAAAATCGCATTTATCAACTGTTCCCTTTAAGCTGGGTAAACCTGCATATTCTGGTGATGCCTTCATAGGTTCGCCATCCATTACCATGGTGATTTCACCTTGATTTGGTTCCTTCCAGTTAAAAACTCGTGTAGAGTATGGACATGCTGCCATGCAAAAGCGACAACCAATACATCTGTCGGTATCAATTAACACAAGACCATCCCTTCTTTTAAAAGTGGCATCAACAGGGCAAACTGTAACGCAGGCAGGGTGATCGCAATGCATACAAGTGGTTGGCATCCAATAAGGAGCCGTATCTGCATCCTCTTGCATTTTATACACTTTAAGCCAGGCATGGTCACCAGTGATATAGTGGTTTTTATTACAGGAAGTCTGGCATTTTAAAGCGTTGTTACACTTTGCCAAATCTATCACCATGACAAACTTTCGGTTTGGCATTCCTTCCCGAACGTTATATTCTTCAGTTATTTTGGTATGGACCATTTCCTTAACTTCTGAAGAATCTACCTCTATGATAGTTCCGTCAGTGGTCATTAGTTCCATTTTACCAGATGAGGCTTCGCTGTTTTTCGCGCTTAATTTAGACGCGATTTTAGTTAGTCCAACCGCACCGATAGCGGTAATTAGACCCAATTTTAATCCTTTATCAAGAAATTTACGTCTTGAATCCGTATTGTTATTTTTCATACATAGTAGTAATTAAAAGACATTAAAGTTTTCTGCCCAACCAGCTAAGAAATGATTCGTTGGAAACATTTTTCTGAATAATTTTTGAATTTTTAACAGCACTTGCTTTAACTCTTACAGCAGT
The DNA here is from genome assembly GCA_036781305.1 of Lutibacter sp. Taxonomy (GTDB): domain Bacteria; phylum Bacteroidota; class Bacteroidia; order Flavobacteriales; family Flavobacteriaceae; genus Lutibacter. The sequence continues at coordinate 19,671 of DAIQBF010000017.1, read as the reverse complement.
GCCGTCGGGCTTTAACAAAGTTTGGTATTCTTCATTTTCATCTGGAGCGATAATTTCATCAGCAAATGATGTTTTTCCAAATCCTAGAATTGGCAGCAGTAAAGTGCTTCCTAACAGTGGAAGGATGCCTCTTCTCGAGATTTGAACCCCTTTTTTAATTTTTTTATCCATAATTAGCAGTATTTAAAAAGTAAAACAATTTAAAAAATTGTTTTGAGATTTTTGTTTTTAAATGTTTTATAAAAGTAGGAACATGATTATTATTTTTCTATGATAAAAATCAGCATTTAATATTTTTTAAAAAACTGACTATGAGCACATTGGGTATTGTTTTAAGAAAATGTTCCCCAACTCTGGTTATTTTTTATGCGAGTTTTGTCACACAGTTATGAAATATATGTTACATAGGATGTTATAATCTAGTGCTTTATTGAATTGGTTCTTTAAATAAATTACTTATTAAAAAATGAAAAAACCTTCTATACAATAATATTGTTTAGAAGGCTTTTTATGGTACAAGTAATCTTTAGGTTACCTTAAAAATTATATACTCTTGTAATGTTAAAACCAATCATGAAATCGCTTTTGAAGAAATCGTTTTGGTTTTTCATATAATTTTGTTGAGGTACAATACCCGCATAATTGGTTAAGAAAATTTGAAAAGCGTGAGCTGATGTCGAAAATTCAGTACCAATGCTAATTCCCGGATTAGGGTTTTTAATATCAAATTGTGTTAATGGCTGGCTATAGTCAAATATAATAGCTGTTTGAGGGCTAATTTTAACACGACCGCCAAAAGCAATGGCAAACATATCATTTTCCATACCTGGTTCAACCGCATTAAAATGCGAAATGCTCGGAGCAATTTGCATAGAAACATTTGGACTAAACCTTTTGGCAATAATCACTTGGTTGAAAAAAGAATACCTGTCTTGCTCTAAATTAAAAGTGGATTCAGGTCTTGCATCAATGGTGAAATTACCATAATAGGTAACACTCACAGGCATGCTGTTAGATCTGGTTTGTCTCAGTAAAGCAGCTTTCCAGTTAAAATCCTGTAAACGGCTATTTTTAGTGGTACCAAATCCAATAGTTAATCGATCGAGGATGGCATAAGATAAGGCGATTCTAATATTTGCGCCATCACCATAAATACCGGCCAAAGTATTGGTTTCATTAATTAACCCAAATCTATGTTGCATTTGTACTTCCAATGTGTTTTTTGAAAATAAAACATTGGTTGCATTGTCAATTAAGGTTGCACTTTCAAATGCAGGTCTTTCAAGGGCTTCTTTAACTTTTGTTGAATCTGTGTTTTCCTCTTGCGCCATGGCAATTACGGGGAACAACAAAAGCACAAAAAGTATTTTTATATAATTTTTCATGTGTCTGTCTTAAAAATTAGTTGTTTTTAGCACCTTGGTTTATCCAAGTTTTTATTAACGAGATTTTGTCAGTTGCTAAATTTTGGTGACCTCCAGCCAATTTGATATAAAGTCGGCTTGCATCTGCATCCTTAGCAATAACATATTCAGGAACAAGTGAGCTATAGGCAAAACCTTCTCTTAAATCTGGATTTCTGCTATCATTGTGGCAAAGAATACAATTGCTTGTAAAAATTGGTTGTATGTCGGCTCCAAATTTAATTTCAACATAATTAGGATCATCTGGATCAGTAGGCAATTCTGGAATCACCTTTTCTTGTAATTCATCATAATAACAAGAGTTCATTACCAATCCTGCAAATACAATGATTAAAATTTGAAATATTTTTTTCATAATTTTCTATTTATAATGTTATGAATTAAAAGTTCATAACGAATAACAATAAACATTTATTAAAGTTCAGGAGTTTTGGAATTTCTAGAACTCCTGAACTTTATAATATCTAATTATTATTTATGTTATTGTAATGCTTCAATTGAATTTGCAACCAATGCTCTTGCATATTTTGGGTTGTGGATACCATTACTTCTGTCTTCTTTCAGTAATAGGTAATTATAACCGGCTTGGGCAACTTTTATAGGATGAAGCCCTATAACTAAGTCTCCATTCGCATCAAAATATCCTTTAGCTTTTAGCAAAGTTAATAACTGTTCTCTGCTTGCTTCTAAACCGGCAACAGCTTCAGGTGCACCACTTGTATGGCATACGATACAGGCGTTTGCAGTTGGATTCCAAGTATGATCTCCATCAGTGCCGTCTGTAGTTTCACCCATATGGCAAGTAATACAAGATGCGCCAGTTCTATGTGTAGCTGAACCCATTCCTGGATAAGCGGTTGTTCCAGCAATTAATGCACCACCAAATCCTTCTAACATTGTGCTTTGTGGTCCGTGGTGAGGGCCGTAGTGAGAATTTGACACATTAAAGTTACCTGTTCCATCATCAGTTGGAGCTCCAGTTCTTGGTTGGTGACAATTAACACAAGTGTTACTTGTTCCTAATACATCAGCAGCATTTTTACTGTCAATAGTAACTGAAGGGTCAATAACTAATTGAACAGGGGCGATAGTTCTCAATGCAAAATCGTTTCCGTCATTTACGAAATCGAATGATCTGTGTGTATTATGGCAACCAGTACATGTGATTGGGTTAGACACAGCATAACCTGCTGGGTTTACAGCTCCTGTTTCTTGAAAATCTATAAAACCTTCATTGTTGTGGCATTGTGCACAACCGGCAGCAGTACCTCTAGCCCAAGAATTATCTGGCCCTACAGCATGATTTGAGATGGCATACCCATCATAAATTGCATCTCTGTGATTGTTGCTATGGCAAGCAATACATTCTTGAGTACCAACACCGTCAAGACCATCAACACCGTCAAGACCATCAGTACCGTCAATACCATCAATACCGGCAGTTCCAGGAATCGGGTCACTAGTACATTGGATAAACATTAAACTTGATGCTAAAATCATCAAGAAACCTATTAATTTCAAATTTTTCATAATATTAAATATTTGTTTGTTTTAAACTTTTATAAAAATAATACCATTTTTAACGTTTATTTATGATTTAAGTCATCTTTTTTGAAATTATTGTATATTGATAATCAGTAGAATAGCTGTTATTTAGACTGTTTATTGATAATATAACGCAATTTCAAAGCTACCTTTGTTACATGCAAATGAAATTGTTATTCATTAAATAAAAAAATCCACTTTTAAACAGTAAAATTTTAACCCGATAATTATTCTGATGCTTGTGAAGAGAAGTTAAAATTTAATTTTTCCTAATTTATTGAGTATTTTTATGGCTGGTATTATAAAAGTGGCAGTATATAATAAGGTGTAATATTCTAAATAATAATTGCACTAGGCAAAAAACGGTTCATATTTTTTGTAAATTTGCTGAACAAAAAAATAAGATACAATGGCAAGATTTGAAATAAAACTTCCCAAAATGGGTGAAAGTGTTGCTGAGGCGACCATAACTTCCTGGTTAAAAAATGTTGGAGACCATATTGATATGGATGAGGCAATTGTTGAAATTGCTACCGATAAAGTAGATTCTGAGGTGCCAAGTGATGTGGAAGGAACTTTGGTAGAATTATTATATGACGTGGATGCTGTTGTAAAAGTTGGGGAAACCATTGCCATTGTTGAAACCTTGGATGAAAATGCTGAAGAAAAAGTTACAGTTACTTCCGCTTCAGAAGAAATAACAAATGAAGCAAGCGCAATTGAGAAAGAAGTTGATAATGCCATGGAAACAACAACTATTGGCAAAGTTTCAGAAACGGGTAAATTCTTTTCGCCATTGGTTAGAAACATTGCCGCCACAGAAGGCGTTTCCATGGAAGAATTGGAAGCGATTATTGGTACAGGAAAAGACGACCGGGTTACAAAAAATGATATTTTAGCTTATGTTGAAAGTGGAAGAAGTGCTGCCAAACCAGTAAGTAAAAAAATTATTGTAGAAGTGCCGCAGCCAAAAGCAGCAACAACAGAAACAGTTAAAATTGCGACGCCAATATCGATTAGCGGAGAAGATGAAATTATTGAAATGAGCCGCATGGGCAAATTGGTGGCGCATCATATGGTGGCTTCTGTTCAAACATCTGCCCATGTGCAGTCTTTTATTGAAGTTGATGTTACCAATATTGTCAAATGGAGAGAACTAAACAAAGACAAATTTTTTGTCCGCGAAGGTGAAAAAATTACTTATACACCTATTTTTATGATGGCAGTTGCCGGCACCATCAAAAAATTTCCAATGATTAATATCTCCGTCGATGGAGATAAAATCATCAAAAGAAAAGCGATTAATTTAGGCATGGCAGCTTCCTTGGCCGATGGAAATTTAATTGTTCCCGTTATTAAAAATGCGGATCAACTCAATTTGGTTGGAATGACCAAAGCCGTAAATGATTTGGCTGAAAGAGCGAGAAAGGGACAATTGAAACCCGATGATATTCAGGGAGGAACCTATACCGTTACCAATGTTGGAAGTTTTGGAAGTGTTTTCGGAACGCCCATCATCAACCAGCCACAAGTTGCTATTTTAGCTTTGGGTGCCGTACGAAAAGTGCCCGCAGTTATTGAAACCCCCGATGGCGATTTTATAGGAATCCGCCATAAAATGTTTATTTCCCATTCTTATGACCACCGTGTTGTTAACGGCGCTTTGGGAGGCATGTTTATCAAAGCGGTAAAAGAAAGCCTTGAAGCGTGGGATGTGAAAACCGACTATTAATTACATATATTAAGCATCGAGTTGCTAAGTAACCAGTAATTTTTTCTGAAATAAATATCAAACCTGTTCTTTTAAAAGAGCGGGTTTTTTTGTAAGTATAATATAGAAAGTTGAGCGCACTCCGAAAAGTGGCTAATGCTAAAAAATCAGTTTCCTCCAACCCTAAAGGACTACTGATTTTCAGCAATTTCTCCCTTTAGGTAGGGGTAAAAAGTTGCTGAAAATTGAATATTGGACTTCTCGGAGTGGACTCAAAATTTAAAATACCAGCTACCAGATACCTGATACCAGAATTCTTAGGATATTTTAAAAAGAAATCAATTAATAGTTTGACTGGCTTAAAAATTTTAACTTTGCAACAACATAAAAATGGAAAAAAATATGATTAAAGTATTTAGGATTGTTACACTTCTTGAAGGATTTTCACTTTTAGCGCTATTGTTTTTGGCAATGCCCTTAAAATATATTTGGAATTTGCCTCAAATGGTGCAAGTGGTTGGAATGGCGCACGGAATCCTTTTCTTGGTATTTGCAGTTTTGGCAATCATGGTTTTTTATGAATTAAAATGGAGTTTGAAAACTTTTGGAATAGTGATGTTTGCTTCTTTTATTCCATTTGGCGCTATTTATATCGACAAAAAACATTTAAAACTATAAAATATGTTGAAGGATTTCGAGATTACCAATTTAACCGACTTTTTAAGTAATTACTTAATTAAACAAGGAATGATTCCTTTTTGGGCGAGTTCCATAAATTTGGCGGTAACCCTTGTTCTTCTGGGTTTAACAGTATTGTTTCTAGACAGAATTTTACGAAAAGTCATCATTACTTCATTTAAATTATTTTCGATAAAAACAAAGACATCTTTCGATGATTTTTTGGCACAAAGTAAATTCCCAAGGTATATTGCGCATATTATTCCCATTTATGCCTTAAAATACAGCATTCCTTATGTTGTTGGCGAATATCCAGTTTTGCTGAATGTTTTTAACATCGTTGTTAATGTTTATGCCGTTGTGTTGATTGTTAAAATTATACGGAGTTTTTTAAGAGCAACCCAAAAGTATTTGCGAACCAAAGAAAAATACAAGGACAAGCCTTTGGAAAGTTATATGCAGGTAATGATGCTGTTTTTTTGGGGGATTGCCACCATTTTTATTGTGTATCAATTAACAGGAAAAGATATTATGAGTTTTGCCACTCTTGGGGCAGCTTCCGCAGTAATCTTATTAATTTTTAAAGACACTATTTTAGGTTTTGTCGCCTCAATCCAAGTTTCGGTAAATGATATTGTGAGAATTGGCGATTGGATTACCTATAACAAATTCGGTGCCGACGGTTTTGTGACAGACATTAATTTGGCAACCGTTCTTGTTCAAAATTGGGACAATACCTATACCACCATCCCAACGTATAGCTTAATTTCCGATTCTTTCCAAAACTGGCGAGGAATGGAGGAATCTGGTGGAAGACGGATCAAAAGAGCCATTTTAATTAAACAATCTTCCATTAAATTTTTAACGGATGAAAAAGTGGAGGAATACAAAAAAATTCAATCTGTTAAACAATATATCGAACATAGGCAACGTGAAATTTTAAAGTATAATGAAAGAACAGAAGCGGATAAATCGGTTTTGATCAACGGAAGAAACCAAACCAACTTTGGCGTTTTTAGAAAATATTTGAATGGTTATTTAAATGAAAATTCTGCCGTAAATAAAGAACTTACCGTTATGGTTAGGCAATTGGAGCCCACTTCCAAAGGAATTCCTTTGGAAATATATTGCTTTATCAGCGACAAGCGTTGGGTAAACTTTGAAGCCATTATGGCCGATATTTTTGACCACGTGATTGCCTCAGTGCCATATTTTGACCTGGAAATTTTTGAAGAGCCAACAGGAAAAGACTTAAGGTCTTTGACGAAAGCTGAAAGCTCAGAAGCTCAAAGGTGAAAGTTTAAAGACCGAAGTTAAATGTTAAAATTCATTTCTAAACCAAATAAAACTCCCTTTCCTTTGGAAAGGGCTGGGGATAGGATACTAATTCTCATTTACTTTCAATCGTGCGGTTGTGCTGGTATTTTGATTTGAGAAATCATTTTCCAAATATTTTAAATACCCCACAATGGCAATCATTCCTGCATTATCGGTGGTATATTCAAATTTTGGAATATAGGTTTTCCAGCCAAATTTTTCTTCCGCAGCTTTTAAGGTTTCCCTTATTTCCGAATTTGCGCTTACGCCGCCAGCGATAGCAATATGTTTAATTCCTGTCAATTCAACCGCCTTTTTTAGTTTATCGAATAAAATTTCAACAATGGTACGTTGAATGGAGGCACAAATATCGTTGCGGTTTTCTTCAATAAAATTTGGATTTTCTTTTACTTTTTTCTGAATAAAATAAAGAATCCCTGTTTTTAATCCGCTAAAACTAAAATTTAGATCGGCCATTTTTGGCTTGGAAAACTCAAAGGCATTTGGATTTCCAAGTTTCGCGTATTTATCAATATATGGTCCGCCCGGATAAGGCAATCCGAGAATTTTTGCCGATTTGTCAAAAGCTTCGCCAACGGCATCATCCAAAGTTTCACCTATAACTTCCATGGTAAAGTAACCGGTAATTTTTACAATTTGTGTATGCCCGCCACTGATGGTCAAACATAAAAAAGGAAAAGGCGGTTTTTGTTGATTTTCATCCTCTATAAAATGGGCTAAAACGTGCGCCTGCATATGATTTACAGAAATTAGCGGAATGTTTAATGCCAAGGAAAGTGACCTTGCAAAAGAGCTTCCAACCAATAATGAACCCATTAATCCGGGTCCGCGCGTAAAAGCGATGGCACTTAACTGTTTTTTGTCGATATTTGCCTGTTGAATTGCTTGCTGAATTACAGGAACAATATTTTGTTGGTGTGCACGGGAAGCCAATTCGGGAACTACGCCTCCATATTTGGCGTGAATTTCTTGGTTTGCAACAACATTTGTCAGTACTTTACCATTGCAAATTACGGCAGCGCTGGTATCGTCGCAAGACGATTCAATACCAAGAATATATATAGTTTTATTTTTGACCATCAGTAACAAATAAAGGCACGAAAATTGCCATAGAAATGCAAATTTAACGCTTATCAAACGAATTAAAAAAATAGTTGTAAAAATACTGCTTGTGCTGGTGATTTTATTGGCATTGGTAAGTTTCTTGCTGTCTCTTTCATCCGTGCAAACGCGACTGGGGAAAATGGCCACCGATTTTTTAAGAAAAGATTATAATGTTGACATAACCGTTGAAAGGGTTAATTTGTCCTCTTTGAGAAATGTTGAATTAAATGACGTGTTGGTGAAAGATCATCACGCGGATACCTTAATTTATGTTCAGAAATTAGCAACATCAATTCTTAGTTATACCAATTTAATAAACGGCAAACTGAATTTTGGCCAATTTTCTTTGGAGAAGTTCGTATTAAATATGAAGACTTATAAAGGTGAAGAAGATGATGCTTTTACGATGTTTATAAATAAGTTTGATGATGGCACAACGCCCACAAAACCTTCGGGATTTTTGTTGACATCAAGCAGGTTAAAATTGTTGGATGGCTATTTTGGGTTGGTTGATGAAAATAAGGAAAATGAGAAGCCTTTATTTTTTAAAAAAATTAATGGAAACGCCAAAAATTTTAAAATTGAAGGCCCAAACGTTTATGTTGACATCAATAAACTGCATTTTATTGAAAATCATAATGTAGAAGTTCAAAGCCTGTCGAGCAATTTTAGCTATTCAAAAACAGCGATGAATTTTCTGAATACCCAACTAAAAACTGAGGAATCATTCATTTCTGCCGATATTAAATTTACCTATGTTAGAGAGGATTTTTCCGATTTTAACAATAAAGTAATGTTAAATGCCGATGTTAAAAAAGCGGATCTGTCTTTGCTCGATTTGAAAAAGTTTTATAATGAATTGGGCACTGATGATGTGCTTCATTTTTCAACAGAAATAGCCGGAAATCTCAATGATTTTAAGACAGAGAACTTGGTATTGTCAACCGACCAAGATGCTGAAATTATTGGAACATTGCATTTTAAAAACGTATTTAATCGCGAGGAAGGATTTTCATTGGCGGCCAATTTAACCAAATTAACGTCAAATTATGACCATTTAAAATCCCTGCTTCCAAACATTTTGGGAAAAAACCTTCCTTCATCTTTTCAAAAATTGGGGCAATTTGCAGTAAGCGGTTTTGTATATGTTACTGAAGACCTGATCAATACCGACATAGCGATGAATACGGATATTGGTAGCCTGGTGACAGATTTGGAACTGACCAATATTGGCAATATCGACAACGCTTCTTATTTTGGCCATTTAAAAATTAGTGACTTTGAATTGGGTAAAATGTTAAATGACCCTTTAATTGGCCAGCTTTCTATGGAAGGAGATGTTGACGGAAAAGGTTTTACCTTAGAAAAAATGAACACTTCAGTAAAGGGACAAATATCCAAACAACAATATAGAGGCTATACCTACACCAATATTGATATTAATGGCGTTGTGAAAAACAAACATTTTGATGGTGAAATAGAAGTAAATGATGACAATATTAAGTTGAATTTTAAGGGGTTGGCCGATTTTTCGAAAAAAAGATACACCTTCGATTTTAGGACAACCATTGATTATTTAGACTTAAATACGTTAAACCTTTTTAAACGGGACAGCATATCTAAAGTTAAAGGCGAAATCGAAATAAAAGTCACAGGAAATACTTTTGATGATTTGGCTGGCACCATCGATTTTAAAAACACGTTATACAGCAATCAAAAAGACAATTATTTCTTTAATGATTTCAATGTAACTTCTACTTTTGAAGGTGATGTCAGAACAATAACGGTGAACTCAACAGAAATTATTAATGGTTATTTAAAAGGCAAATTTAAGTTTGGGGAATTGGCTGAATTAACTAAAAATGCACTTGGAAACATTTATTCAAACTACAAGCCTTTTGCGGTGACCGCTGGTCAGATGTTGGATTTTAAATTTAAAATTCACAACAAAATATTAGAGGTGTTTTATCCTCAAATTAGCCTTTCAGCAAATACATTTATTAGCGGCAATCTAAATTCCGACGATAATTTGTTTAGGCTAAACGTTAAATCACCGCAAATTATCGCGCTTAAAAACACCATTGATTCGTTGAATTTGCAAATTGACACTAAAAATCCATTATTTAATACGCAACTTTTAGTCGCTAAAATAAATACTAAAAATTACAATATCTCTAAATTGCAATTGGTGAACATTACGCTTAATGACACCTTGTATTTTAGGACTGAGTTTTTGGGCGGTGACAAAAATACGGAAAGCTATGATTTGGCTTTTTATCACACTTTTAACCAAGAAAACAAATCTGTTTTAGGACTTCAAAAATCAAATTTCACTCTTAAAAACACCAAATGGATTATCAATCCTGAAGACAATTTCGACAACAAGCTGGTATATGACGGTAAAACAAAAACGTATGACATCAGTCCTTTTTTAATTACCTCAAATAGTCAAAGAATAGAGTTTTTCGGACAAATAAAAGACACCATTTCAAAAGACTTGACATTTAAATTAGAAAATGTGAATTTGGCAACCGTAACTCCAGAAATAGACAGTTTAAAATTAAAAGGCATAATAAACGGTTCTTTAAATTACAATCAGTTAAATGATAAAATAAAACCAACTGCGAACTTTTCTATAGCAAATTTTAATGTCAACAATTCTTATCAGGGAAATTTAAAGGTTGTTGTTGAAGGAAAAAATTCATTGAGAAATTATGGGGTCAACATTTCATTGGAAAGAGACAATGCCATCAACCTTTCAGCGGTGGGAGATATTGATTTTACGCCTAAAGACCCAACCTTGGATGTACAGGTAGCGTTTGACGAATTTAAGTTGGATGCATTTAGCCCCTTGGGAAAAGATGTGTTTTCAAATATTAGGGGTTTTGCATACGGAAATGCCCATTTAACGGGATTGTTGAACAATCCGACTATGGAAGGCGAATTGTTTTTAGATCAGGCAGGTTTGTATTTTCCTTATTTAAATGTAGATTATGATTTTGAAGGAACCAGCGTTATATCGCTTAAGAATCAGATGTTTATAATAGAGGATGTTCAAATAAAAGATAAAAAATACAATACAAAAGGAAAATTAACGGGAAACATCAGCCACACCAAATTTGATGATTGGAGATTGAATTTAAACGTAAATACCAAAAATTTATTGGTGTTAAATACGGTTGAGCAGGAAAGTTCGGTTTATTTTGGCACCGGATTTTTAGAAGGAAATGCTACCATAAGAGGACTAACTGACAAACTGGTTATTAATGTTGTTGGAAAAACTAAAAGAGGCACGCACCTTACCATTCCAATTAGCGACGTAAAAACAGTTGAATCTTCTCAATTGATTCGTTTTGTCAATAAAGAAAATCCTGAAGAAAATGAAAAAACAAGAAGAGAATTTATTTCAGAGAAACTAAAAGGATTGACCTTAAATTTTAATATAGATGTGACTAAAGATGCCGTTGTTGAAATGGTTTTGGATAAGGCAACCGGCAGTTATTTAAAAGGAAGCGGTACTGGGAACATACAAATTTCATTGGATACCAAAGATAAGTTTGAAATGTATGGCGACTTTATTGTGGACAATGGCGTTTATAATTTTAAATACGGTGGATTTATAAATAAACCGTTTATTGTGAAAAGAGGCGGAAGCATTTCATGGAGCGGGAACCCGTTAACTGCCGATATTAATATTGAAGCTGTTTACAGGGTTTCGGCGAATCCGAGATCATTATTAGATAATATTTCTTCAAACAGGAAGATTCCCATTGATTTGATTACCCGTTTTTCTGGCGAATTATTTAATACCAACAGAGAATTTGATATTGAAATTCCAAATGCAAGTTCAACAGTGGCTTCAGAGCTCTCTTTTAGGCTAAATAGCGATAATTTAAACAATAAAACGGTTCAATTTATATCCTTGTTGGTTTCGGGAAGTTTTTATAATGAAAGCGATATAGGCGTTAACAGCAGTACAGCTTTGTACGGAACCGGTTTTGACATACTTTCAAATGCCTTTGACAATATTTTTAACCAGGGAAACAATCGCTTTAAGGTGAGGCCGGAATACACTGTTGGGGAAAGAGCGAAAGTGGACAATTTAAATATTGAGGACCAATTGGCCATTGGCTTAGATTATCAGGTAAATGACAGAATAATTATCAACGGTAAAGTGGGCGTTCCTATGGGTACCACCAACCAAACCAGTATTATTGGTGAAGTAAATGTTGAATTTTTACTGAATGAAGAAGGAAGCTTAAGATCTTCAATATTCAACCGTCAAAACGAAATTCAATATTCACAAGAAGAAGAGGGATATACACAAGGTGTCGGTTTATCCTATCAAATAGATTTTGATAATGGCAATGAACTGCTGCAGAAACTGGGTTTAAAAAGAAAAAAATTGAAAAACCCAATAGATAGTTTAAAACCTCTTGATACCGTTAAGAAGATTGATAAAATATTGGATTTTATAAATAAAAAAAATAAAAAAAATGAATAAACCAACATTGGTAATTTTAGCTGCCGGAGTCGGCAGTCGCTATGGCGGCTTAAAACAATTGGACACTTTTTCAGAACAAGGAGACACTATTTTAGATTTTTCAATTTATGATGCAATTCGGGCAGGATTCGGCAAAGTTGTTTTTATCATCAGAAAAAATATTGAAGCCGATTTTAAAGCGTTTTTCAACAAAAAATTGGCGGATAAAATTGAAGTGGAATATGTTTTTCAGGAATTGGAAAATATCCCGAAAAAATATTTAGACAACCACCGCGAAAAACCTTGGGGAACAGGTCACGCATTGTTAATGGCCAAAGAGGCTGTAAAAGAAAATTTCGCGGTAATCAATGCCGATGATTTTTACGGAAGCGAGGCTTTTAAAGTGATGGCCGATTCCTTAAAAGAAATGGATACAGAATCCACCGATTTTAATATGATGGGCTATGTGTTGAAAAATACCATTTCCAATTATGGATCCGTTTCAAGAGGGGAATGCAGCGTAGATAAAAATGATTTTTTAACTGGCGTTACGGAAAGAACACATATTGAAAAAGCAAATGGAGTACTTAAGTATAAAGATGAAAAGGATTATTTATTTCCAATTTCAGAAGAAACAACAGTTTCTATGAATTTTTTCGGATTTACGCCGAAATATTTTGAATTGTCGGAATCTTTGTTTGAAGAATTCCTGTCTAAAAACTACAAAGAACCAAAAGCAGAGTTTTTTATTCCGTTGGTTGTCAACCACATAATTGTAAATAAATTGGCAACTATGAAGGTGTTAAAGTCAAATGCCCGCTGGTTCGGGGTTACCTATAAACAGGATAAAGCGTATGTGACTTCAGAAATTCAAAAATTGAAAGACAACGGGGTGTATCCAACCAATTTATGGTAATCAATCATAATGAATTACAAAAAACAATTTTCATTTAAAAATTAATTATAATTTTGCCATTCATTTTATGGGAAACAAAGTACAAAAAATAGGATTAATGACTTCTGGAGGTGATGCACCGGGAATGAACGCCGCAATTAGGGCGGTTGTTAGGGCTTGCACTTATTACAAAGTTGAATGTGTAGGTATTTATAGAGGTTATCAAGGGATGATTGAAGGAGATTTTGAACCGCTTACGGCACGGCACGTCAGCAATATCATAAACAGAGGGGGAACCATATTAAAAACGGACCGTTCTATGGAATTTAAAACTAAAGAAGGAAGGAAAAAAGCCTATGATCATCTTAAAAATGCAGGGATAGATGCTTTAGTGCTAATTGGTGGTGATGGAACTTTTAATGGAGGAATTATTTTTAACAAAGAATTTAATTTTCCATGTATTGGAATTCCGGGAACAATTGATAACGATATTTTTGGAACAAATTATACCATTGGATATGACACGGCTTTAAACACCATTGTGCAGGTAATTGATAAAATTAGGGATACCGCAAGTTCCCACAATCGGTTGTTTTTTGTGGAGGTAATGGGGCGTGATGCCGGGTATATTGCATTAAATGCAGGCGTTGGCGCCGGCGCCGAGGAAATCTTAATTCCAGAGGAAAATTTGGGTTTAGAACGATTGCTGGAATCTTTAAAACGCAGCAAACGTTCAGGGAAATCCTCAAGTATTGTAGTGGTGGCGGAAGGTGATAAAATAGGAAAAAATGTATTTGAACTGGCCGATTATATGGAAGAAAATCTGCCGCAATATGAAGTTAGGGTTTCTGTGTTGGGCCATATGCAAAGGGGAGGATCGCCAAGTTGTTTTGATCGTGTTTTGGCAAGCAGGTTAGGCGTAAGGGCAGTTGAACTATTGTTGGACGGCAAAACCAATTTAATGGTGGGCATAATCAATAATGAAATTGAAACAATTGAAATGGAAAAAGCAGTGAAAGGCCGTCATGAAATAGACAAAGAATTATTGCGCGTTAGTGATATCATGTCTATTTAAAGCAAAAAATAGCAATCTCTTTTTTATGTCGATGCCACTTTTTATGAATAAAAAAATGTGTTGGGAAATTGAATATTAACAGCAACTTAAATTGAATGGTTAAAATTGGAATAAATGGTTTTGGAAGAATAGGGCGCATTGCTCTCAGAACCGCAATTAATAAAGAAAATATAGAAATAGTCGCCATAAATGATTTGCAGGATATCAATCACTTGGCCTATTTATTAAAATATGATTCGGTGCACGGACGATTTAAGGGAACCATTGAGGTAAAAGACAAAACAATGTTTGTAAATGGCAAACCCATTCAGGTTACCTGCGAAAAAAATCCCGAAGACATTGATTGGGGAAAAGTTGGGGTCGATTATGTGATTGAAGCTACAGGATTATTTACCGATAAAGACCAAGCGGCACTACACCTTAAAGGAGGTGCAAAAAAAGTAGTGATTTCGGCGCCATCGAAAGATGCTCCGATGTTTGTTATGGGCATCAACCATACCAAACTTTCCAAAGACGAACTTGTTTTTTCAAATGCCTCTTGCACCACAAACTGTTTGGCGCCAATTGCCAAAGTATTGCATGAAAATTTCGGAATAATTGAGGGTATTGTGACCACGGTTCATGCGGTTACTGCCAGCCAGAAGACAGTTGATGGTCCAGAAAAGCAATGGCGAAGAGGGCGATCTGCCTTAAATAACATGATTCCAACCACCACAAATGCAGCTATTGCGGTAACTAAAATAATGCCAGAGCTACAGGGTAAATTATTGGCTATGGCCATAAGAGTTCCTATTGCGGATGTTTCCTTGGTCGATTTGACAGTTCGTTTGGAAAAGGCGACTTCTTACCAAGAAATTAAGGAGGCCATGAAAAAAGCATCGGAAAATGAATTGAAGGGAATTTTGGGATATACGGAAGATGAAGTTGTTTCTCAGGACTTTGTTTCGGAACCAAGAACTTCGGTTTTTGACGCAGCTGCAGGATTAGAACTCAATAAAAATTTTTATAAAATAATTTCTTGGTACGATAATGAATTTGGCTATGCAACCAAAACTGTTGAACTGATTGAATACGCCGCATCCCTTGAATAAAAATTTGATGTTTAACTGTTTAATCGTTTATTAATTTTCTTAAAACCTAAAACTTTCAACTCAATAGACAATACTAAAAGATGGAAATAGCAATTATTGCCCACGATGGCAAAAAAGCTGAAATGATTCAGTTTTTAATGGATTTTAAAGCGTTGATCATCGCTAAAAACATTGAGCTTGTGGCAACGGGAACCACAGGCAAAAATGCAGAAAAGGCGGGATTTGAAGTGAATAAATTTTTATCGGGGCCTTATGGCGGCGATGCACAAATAGCGGCGCGCGTTGCAGAAGGAAAAACAAATATGGTTTTCTTTTTCAGGGATCCGCTTGGAATGCACCCACATGAACCTGATATTGCCATGTTGATGCGTTTGTGCGACGTTCATGATGTGCCATTGGCAACCAACCCCGCAACAGCAGAACTTTTAATTAAGTCGATTTAATTTTTAAAGTATTGGTGCCTAAAGTTAAATAATCTCAAATTCGCAATTGAACAAAACTTATTTTTTAAATTCTTCTTGCGAAGAGATAATAGTTTTTTAAATAAACTTTGCTGTTTTATTTTTTTTTAACTTTAAGTACTTCAAACTTTAGGCACTTTAAGAACTGATAAAATTTTTTTACTTTACGGCAATCATAGAGATTTCAACATTTACAAATTTAGGTAAATTGCCAACTTCTACAGTTTCGCGTGCAGGTTCATTACCCGATTCAAAATATTTGCCGTAAACGGAATTTATTTTTGAAAAATCATTCATATTTTTGACAAATATGGAAGTTTTTACCACGTTTTCAAAAGTCATTTCTGCTTCCGTCAAAACAATTTTCAAGTTTTCCATTATTTGTTTGGTCTCCTCTTCAATGTTATTTGTAACCAATTCCCCAGTTTTTGGATTGATGGCAATCTGTCCGGAAGTGTATAAAGTATTTCCTGCCAATACTGCTTGGTTGTATGGTCCAACAGGTGCAGGAGCGTTTTTTGTGTTGATTATTTTTTTCATTTTTATTAAATTATCGAGTTAGTTTCCTTAGTTAATTTTTAATTTTGCTTTAACCTTTAATAATTCCTTCTTTGGGGGTTAGGGGGCTAGAACAATCTTCTGTCCGGTACCTGTCTCTTGTCATATTTTAAATCGCTAAGCATGGACGATTTCACACCGATAAAAAAGTAATAGGTTTGCCTTTCACCAAATGGAACCCAGTTAAAATTAAGTTTCCAGCTGTCCAAATCGCGTGAAAACCTTAATTGTGTATAGGTAAATCCCTGATTTTTTATGTCGTATCCCGATGAAACACCAACATTCCATTTTGGGGTCAATTCAATATCTCCCGAAAACATAAGGGAATTGGAAGAAATTTCTTTTTCTCTGTTGTTATTGCTGTAATTTAAAGAATATGCTAATTTTAAAGTCCAAGGTATTTTAGATTGATATAATTTGGTTTCTTTAACCTTATTTTTATCGGAAGTTTTGTTGTCCATTTGCTTATTGGTAACATTTAAATCTTCGCCAAAAACACCATCAGAATTGTTCGCTTCCGCATTTTTTTCTTCAGCTGTTTTCTTGCCTTTATCATCCTTTTTACTTGAAAGAGAATAATTCATGGTTACCCCTGCATTTGTTAATCTGAATAAACTGCCCCCATTATTGATGTTAAAAGTATCAAATTTTCTGCCGTTTGCGTCTATTGCATAAGGATCCAAGGTTGCCCTGACATTTAGGCTAAGTTGGTCTTTAAAAATTTTGGTACCGGCATTTACGCCAACAGGACTCCATTTTAAAGAATCGGCGGCCATATTATAGCTGGCGCTAAAATTTAAATTGTTGAGCAAAATAATTTTTTTGGCTTCAGTTTCCGTAGAATCCTTTTTTCTGACTTTTGCTTCTAAATTATTATCTAATGAAAAATTTAAACTGTTAGAAATTCCGGTTCCCGGACTTCCGTATATTCCATTTTGAAATGGAGAATATTCAAGATAATCATTTGGGTCTGCAGTTTTTTGCACACGCTCATTGTAGCTGCTAAAATCTGGTCTGTAGCTGTAGGAAACACTTGGCCGTACAACGTGGCGTATTGCTTCAAGATTCCCCCTTTTGAATTTAAACATCCCGTAAAAAGTTGTGGCCAATGAAACCGCTCCCGAATATTCCCTAAAAGCGCTAAAACCACTTACGGTATCAGTAACAACAATATTTTCCACACCATCATAAGTTTTGTTAAGTTGGTCAAAATACCAAACTTCTTTATAGTTAGCACTTGGCGAAATTGTAAAAAACTTTAAAGCTTTCATATTGGTATTTAAAGAAATATTTTGCTGAATACCCGATTTGGCATCCTGGAACATTTCTTTTTTGAAGAAAAGAGCATCAGAAGTATTAATTCGGTTGTCTCCTTTTAGGGAGTAAGTTAATCCCGTTTTTTGAATTGCATTTGTTTTACCGCCACTTTTACTCGTAAAAGGGTAAATCCTATCCATATTCACCTGTAAAGATGGGAGTGTCATGGCTATTTCTTCCGTATTTGTATTTTGCGAATGCGTAACTGACAAGGACATGTTAAAGGGCGTTCCCACAAACTTTTTATAATAGGAAACAGATGAACTTAGGTTATTGTTTAAAAAGGAGTTCGTGTTATATTCATTAATGGATTCTTTATAGTATTTGCTGCTTCCCAAATTTACGGAAGCCGAAAATCTTGAATTTGGACTCGCTTTTGCGTCTTGGCTATGGCTCCATCTAATATTGTAATTGGTCGATTTTGAATAGTCTTCAAAACCTTTTAAGCTATTTATTAAATTTTCATATTTAAAATTGAAATTTCCCGAGAAACGGTACCGCTTCGCATATCCTGATTCGGCTCTCATTCCCCAGCTTCCATTGGTGTAAATATCACCCAATAAAGCCAAATCAAAATTGTCGTTTACCACAAAATAATAGCCTCCATTTTGTAAAAAATAACCTTGTCTGGTATTTTCACCCCAAGTGGGCATTAAAACCCCAGAAGTTCTTCCCTTGGTTAAAGGTACATAGGCAAAAGGCATTACAATTGGAGTGGGAACATCTGCAATGACCAATTGGCTTGCGCCTGCCACTAATTTTTTGTTCTGAATAAATTTTGCTTTTTTAATATCAATATAATAATCGGGATGCTCTTTTTCTGAAGTGGTAATTTTTATATTTTCTATGAAAACTACAGAATCGTTATATTTTTTACTCACTTCCCCTCTAATAATAATTCCTTGCTGTTCGGTTCTTAATCCCCAAATCTTGGCTTTTTTTGTTTTGAAATTAAATTTAATGGTGTCTTGGGTCGATTCTTCAGAGCCCTGTTTAAAAACCGGAAGTTGCGAATAGGCACCAATGCTGTCTTTAATTCCCTTGGCAGTAATAATGCTGGTGTTGTTATCTATTTCAATAAAACCGGCAGTTAGGTCGATATTATTATAATTAATGTGCGCATTTTTGTATAATAATATTTTTTTATTTCTCAAATCTTGCCGTATCAAACTATCTGCATTGTGGATAATAATACTTTCAAGAAATTCTTTGGGTTTGGCAATTGAATCTTTTGGTTTCAGCAACAATGAGTCCTTTGACTTCATGGCCAAAGAATCTTTTATGGGAATTTTTATGGTGTCTTTAAGATTAACTTTAAAATTTTCAGAGGATTTTTCCTTGATTTCTTGAGTGTAAGCGGTAAAATTAACAATGCAGAAAATCATCATCAGCAAAAATAAAGAACAACTATTTTTATAAGGTGTTTTAATAATGAATTTTTTATAAAAATGGCTTTTAAATTGGGTTGATAGCATAAGTTTTTTTACATTAGCTTCCTAAATAATCAACCACATTATTGATTGGTTGTAAATGTATGGCTTAATATTTGAAACACAAATATCAGTTGCCAAAAATAACTAAAATTATTGATGAACTCACAACTCTTAAACAAAAATATAATGACAGGAAAGCACAGTTTAATTTTCGTGTTTCTTATGGTGTTTTTATTTACAAGTCATTCAATACTTGCCCAAAAAAAGCAGTTTATTGTTGTCTTAGATGCTGGCCATGGCGGAAAAGACCCTGGTAAAGTTGACCGCAATAATGGCAAGGAAAAAGAGATTGCCAAGCCGAAGGCGAGCGACAAGCCCGAGAGGTTGGACAAGGCGAAGCCAGCAGAGAAGGCCAAGCCGGGCCACAAAGGCGTCGCGGGGAAGCAAGATAAAAAAGAAGCACGCCCTGCTGCGAAGGGGCTGGCCAAAAAGAAACCTCGCTAATTGCTATGAGCATTCACCGCCGCGCACTGCCTGGTTTTTGTTTGTTGTTCTTGG
>DAIQBF010000016.1:0-25103 GCA_036781305.1 Lutibacter sp. | reverse complement strand
AACAAAAAACTTCTAATATTTAACTTTTAATATTTAACTTTTAATCCTATCCCCAACCCTTTCCAAAGGAAAGGGAGTTTGATTTTGAAATTAATATAATATTTACAACAAAAAACTTCTAATATTTAACTTTTAATATTTAACTTTTAATCCTATCCCCAGCCCTTTCCAAAGGAAAGGGAGTTTGATTTGAAATAAATATTTATTTACAACAAAAAACTTCTAATATTTAACTTTTTAATTATTAAATTGGCATACTAAAAATCAAGCATTATGGAAATATTGGGTATTGATGTTGGAGGCACAGGAATAAAAGCCGCAATAGTTACTGTTGAAACAGGAGTGCTTTCAGCCGAAAAAAAAAGAATTTCTACCCCAAGACCGGCCACGCCAAAGGCAGTCGCCAAAGTCATCCATAAACTTGTGAATCATTTTAACTGGGAAGGGCCTGTTGGTTGTGGATTTCCAACACCGCTTCACCATGGAAAATGTTTGTCGGGCGGAAATTTGCATGAAGATTGGAAAGGCGTAAATGTCGCCCAACTCTTCAAAAATGAGACAGGCAATGAATTTATCGTTGTAAATGATGCAGATGCTGCAGGAATTGCCGAAATAAATTTTGGTGCCGGTAAAGATAAAAAAGGTGTCGTTATTATGATTACCCTTGGCACCGGAATAGGGTCTGCCATTTTTTTAGACGGGAAATTACTGCCAAATACAGAATTTGGCCATCTGTTTAATCACTACGGAGATAGTTTTGAAAGCTATGCGGCAGATTCTGCCAGAAAACGGGAAAAACTAAGTCAGAAAAAATGGGGAAAAAGGCTTGATAAATATTTTAACCACTTAAATTTTATAATTTCTCCAGATCTGATTATCATTGGAGGCGGCGCCAGCAAAAGAGTGCATAAATTCATTCATAAAATTGAGGTCGATACCTCCATTGTTCCTGCGGAAGCAGAGAACGAAGCTGGTATTATTGGGGCTGCGATGGCGGCTAAATTTGAAATCAAATAAAGTATTTAAACCCTTTTGAATTATTGAAATCAATTCCGAAGATCTTTTGAAATTGTTATAAAAACCACGGCTGTTTTACCTAAAAAACCAATGACCTTATTTTACATATTAGACATATTGGGCACTATTGCATTTGCCATTTCAGGCGCATCGGTTGCGATGAATAAAAAAATGGATCCCTTTGGCGTTTTCATTATCGCATTTGTCACTGCAGTTGGCGGAGGTACTTTGCGAGATACCTTAATTGGCCGACAACCTGTAATTTGGATGACAGATATTAGTTATATTTTTTTGATAGGCCTCTCGGTTATCATCGCTATTTTATTTCGGAAAAAATTGAAACACTTAAACAAATCACTGTTTCTATTCGACACAATTGGATTGGGTATCTTTACCATTACAGGAACAGAAATTGGTATTAGCGCCGATTTTCACCCTATAATTTCGATAGCATTGGCTACCATGACCGCCTCTTTTGGAGGTGTCATTCGGGATATTTTATGTAATGAAGTTCCCGTTCTTTTCAGAAAAGAAATTTATGCCACCGCCTGTATTTTTGGGTCAATCGCATTTATTATTTTACATTTTTTAAATATTGACAAAACCATTGTATATATTTCAACAACCTTTATTGTAATTGCCATAAGATTGGTTGCCGTAAAATATAAACTTACTTTACCCACTTTTTATTCGGAGAATTAATGGATTTTAAGGACTTTAAAAATAACGTTTCAAAACTGTCTGAAATAGCGCCTGGTGGATTGGAGGCCCAGTTTGAACTTGCGCCAAAATTCAGGCAAAAATATACCCAGGAATTTATGGTAGCACGAAATGCAAAAAAAGCGGCAGTATTGGCGCTATTTTATCCGAATTCTCAAGGAGAAACTTGTTTTTTACTCACTTTGCGCGCAAATTATAACGGAATACATGCATCACAAATCAGTTTTCCCGGAGGAAAG
Organism: Lutibacter sp.; assembly: GCA_036781305.1. Taxonomy (GTDB): domain Bacteria; phylum Bacteroidota; class Bacteroidia; order Flavobacteriales; family Flavobacteriaceae; genus Lutibacter. The sequence continues at coordinate 23,127 of DAIQBF010000016.1, read as the reverse complement.
TTTGAGAGGACCGATAATTCTCTAGAAAACACCGCCTTGCGTGAAGCCCATGAGGAAGTTGGAATTCAGCCTGATGATGTGCATATCTTTAAGCAAATGACCGATGTATTTATCCCTCCAAGCAATTTTATGGTAACCCCATTTTTAGGATTGCTAAACCATACGCCCATCCTAACAAAAAATGAAGAAGTGGAAGAAAATATTGCCGTTTTGCTGGAAGACTTGTTAAACGAGAATGCGTTTTCAACCGCCATTGTAACCACATCCTATGCCAAGAACTTTCTTGTTCCCTGTTTCAATTTAAGCAATTGTGTTGTTTGGGGTGCAACTGCTATGATGTTAAACGAAATCAAAATGTTATTAAAAGAAATTTAATTTATTTTTTGTTAAATTTGCCATTCATTAAAAACCCAATCAATTACATGCCAATTTTTAAAAGAAATCCTTTTGGTCACATCTTATTTGTAAAAAGATGGCTCGTAAGAATTATTGGAGTTGTTTCTCACGGAAGGTATCGACGTTTCAACCAATTACAAATTGAAGGTTCTGAAATCATAAGGGATCTTCCAGCCACCAATGTATTGTTTGTTTCCAATCATCAAACCTATTTTGCAGATGTTGCAGCCATGTATCACGTTTTCAATGCTTCGTTAAAAGGAAGGGTAGATTCTCTAAAAAACATAGGTTATATCTGGAATCCGAAGTTAAACATCTATTATGTTGCTGCATCGGAGACGATGAAATCGGGAATTTTACCAAAAATATTTGCCTATGTTGGCTCTGTTTCCATTGAAAGAACCTGGAGAAATAAAGGAGAAAATATCAACAGACAAGTAAAAATGTCGGACATCAGCAATATTAAAAAAGCGTTGGATGACGGTTGGGTAATCACATTTCCCCAGGGCACCACAAAACCTTTCAGGCCTATAAGACGCGGTACGGCACACATTATAAAAACCTGCAAACCCATTGTTATTCCGATAGTTATTGATGGTTTCAGAAGGGCGTATGACAAGAAAGGGCTGTTGATTAAAAAACGAAATGTACTGCAATCTATGGTCATCAAAGAACCCCTTGAAATAGATTATGAAAATGACACTGTTGATGAAATTGTTAAAAAGATTGAGTTTGGAATTGAACAACATCCTTCCTTTTTAAAGGTTATTTCTATCGCCGAGTATAAAAAACAGGAAGAAGAATTGGACAAACAACGTACTTTTTGGGATATGTATTAAAAAAAAAGCAGTTTTCAAAATTTTGAAAACTGCTTTTTTTTTTTTGATTCAAGCCTATTTAGTCTATTTAAAAATCAGCTTCGGTCTTCAGACTTTTTTCTAATTCAACCATGCATTCAGCATCCACATTGTTTTTTCCTGTTCAGCAATAAAATCGCTCATCATCGCATTGGTTCCTTCATCATTTGCATCAGCAGATTCATTAAGGATCGCTCTTTCCAACAATAAAATTTCTGTTAAAGAATTTACAACCAATTGAACGCCATCCACATCTTTTGTGATATTTTTTCCCACGGCTACTTTTGACAATTTAGTGTATTCCTCAAAGGTATGCAAAGGTGCTCCGCCTAATGTCAGGATACGCTCTGCAATCAAATCTATTTTAATTTGGGAGTCGTTATAAAACTCTTCATATTTAACGTGCAATTCAAAAAAAGATTTCCCTTTAATATTCCAATGCAGCCCTCTTAAATTTTGATAATACACTTGAAAATTTGCCAATAAACTGTTTAAACTGATGGTTACATTTTTAGCTTTTTCTTTGTCTAATCCAATACTTGTCTTCATATTTATAATTTTAAATTAATCCGATTTTAATATTACAAATATCGGCAAAAATAAAGCGACATAAAAATAATCTTTATTGATAGTTTTAATATCTTTATCACAAATATTGATAGTAATGACAATAACACAATTAAAATATGTTTTGGCAGTGGCCGAGTACAAAAACTTCACAGTAGCATCCAAACATTGCTTTGTTACCCAACCCACTTTGAGCATGCAAATTCAAAAACTGGAAGAGGAATTTGACACGCAGATTTTCAACAGAAACAAAAAACCCATCCAACTTACTGAGGTAGGGGAAAAAATTATAGAACAGGCAAAGATTATTGTGGATGAGAGCAACCGGATAAATGATATTATTGACCAGCAGAAGGGATTTATAGGGGGCGATTTTAGGTTGGGGATCATTCCTACGGTGATGCCTACGTTACTGCCGCTCTTTTTAAAAATATTTATTAAAAAATATCCGAAAGTAAATTTAAAAATTGAAGAAATTACCACCGAAGAAATAATAAAAAAATTGACCGACGGCCATATTGATGTGGCTATTGCCGCCACGCCACTGGAAAATGACCAAATTAAGGAACGCGTATTATATTATGAGCCTTTCGTTGGATTTGTGCCTGAAGAACATCGCCTTTTTAAAAATAAATCACTTGCGATTGAAGATTTGAATATTGAAGATATTTTATTGTTGGAAGACGGCCATTGTTTTAAAGAAAATATTATTAATTTATGTGGAGGCATTGACCATAAAAACCAAAATTTTCAAATTCAGAGCGGCAGTTTTGACACCTTAATTAAATTGGCCAAAGAAGATTTAGGCATGACCTTGTTGCCTTATTTACAAACATTGGATCTATCGGATAAAGAAACTATGTATTTACGACCATTTAATGCGCCGGTGCCCGCAAGAGAAATCAGCATAATCTTTCATAAATCTCAATTAAAAATTCAATTAATTGAAACACTTAAAAACGTGATCGACAGCGTGATAAGAGGGGTTATCACCTTTAACGACGTAAAAATAATAAGCCCATTACAACAAAAAAAAGGAGCTTAAAAGCTCCTTTTCTTATTTTCCACTAAGGTCAAACACAATTGAAGTTCCGGTTTATTATACGTAAACTCCTTCAACCAAAAGTACAATTCTTTTATTTCATAAGGCAATAATCTGTTTACTGCTTTCTCCAATTCTTTTTTAAATAATTCTTTGTTAAAGCTAACTTTTTCGAGTATGGTTTTGGTGTACTCAAACATTGCTCTTGCCATAATTAAGTAGATTTAGGTTGGTAAATTAAGAACGTCGTATTTAATTTATTATTGTGTGAATTTACGCAATAAATTCCATTGAAAAAAAAAATTTACTCCTAATATATGTTAATTAAAAACTAAAGTTTATTCACTTTTTCAATTAAATCATGAGCTGTTTTTTCCAATTCTAAATTAATGGTTTTAAAATAAGCTTTTTTGTCTTCGATTTTTTTAACATTCACTTTCTCAATCAATACATCAAATGATTCAATTGCTTCATCAATTATCGCTTCTGTTGCGGCTGAACCTGCTTTCGGATTGTACAATTCCCAAGTATAACACGCTTCAATAATATCTCCCAGAACGTAATTAATGTCCTTTTTTAAATTTTTAATACTTGCCATAAAATTTTTATTGATTTATTTTAACTGCAAATTTACAAGAAAATACGTAATTATTGCATCATAAATCAAAATATTCTTTATTTTTTAACATAAATTTTTACTTTTCAGCATACGCTTTAATAATTATCAAGAACTTTCTTTACACTTTCTAGGTAATTCTTAGCCCAAACTGTTAATTAGAAAAACACGAAATTTCAGACATATAAATTTTCATGTAAAAATCCATTAAAAATATTGAATTATGTAAATTTGTGGCATGAAAACATTTATAGCAAAATTACCCAAGGCTGAATTACATTTGCACATTGAAGGTTCTTTTGAGCCTGAACTGATGTTTAAAATAGCCCAAAGAAATCATATTGACATACCTTATAATTCTGTAAAAGAGATTGAAGAAGCCTATAAATTCAATTGTTTGCAGGATTTTTTAAATATCTATTATCAAGGTGCCGGCGTTTTGGTTACCGAACAGGATTTTTATGATTTGACTTACAGCTATCTGCAAAAATGTGCAGACCAACATGTGCGGCATGCCGAAATTATGTTCGATCCCCAATCGCATACCAATCGCGGTGTTGCTTTTGAAACGGTGATTAACGGCATTTCAAAAGCCTGTGACGATGCGAAAAAGAAGTTAGATGTTTCCTCATTGTTGATTATGAGTTATTTGCGCCATTTAAGCGAAGAAGAAGCATTTAAAACTTTGAAACAGTCTCTTCCTTTTAAAGCTAAAATTAAAGCAATTGGATTGGATTCTTCGGAAAAAGGGAATCCGCCCTCAAAATTTAAAAACGTCTTTGAGGCTTCTGTAAAAGAAGGTTATATTCCTTTGGCTCATGCGGGTGAAGAAGGTTCTGCAGCCTACGTTTGGGAAGCCATCGATATCTTGGGAATTAAACGCATTGACCACGGAAACAATGCCTTGCAAGATGAAAACTTGGTACAGGAAATCATCAAACGGGATATTGCCTTAACGGTTTGTCCGCTTTCAAATACTGCGCTTCAGGTGGTGGACGCTTTAAAAAATCATCCATTAAAAAAAATGATGGACTTGGGATTAAAAGTAACCGTAAATTCTGATGATCCAGCTTATTTTGGCGGACAGGTAAATAAAAATTATGAAGCTGTACAAGAAGCCTTAAATCTTTCTAAATTTGACCTTTACCAATTGGCTAAAAATTCGTTTCAGTATTCTTTGTTGGACGTAAACACAAAACAGCATTATTTAAATGAATTGGAAGTCTATTATAATTACAATAAGTAGTTTTCTACTTCGTTATGAAATCAAAGAAATTTAACCCATGAACAAAATAACAATCACGGTATTGGCCGTATTATTTATAACAACAAACATTTTTAGCCAAAGCCAAAAAAAATTTATTGATACCGGCTCCGTAAAAAATCAGTTTGAGTATCTTGTCGATGAATCAAATAATTACCAGGACTATAAAGTCGTAAAGGCAACTTGGCTGCTTAAATTAAAATCTAATGTCATCGATTCGCTTTCAGCTTCAAAAAAGAAGGTTTCCGACAATTTTGACATCCTAAATTCCCAAAAGCAACTCATTGACAGTTTACAAACCAAATTTGGGAAATCGGAAATTGAAATTTCAAACTTAATGTCGGAAAAAGAAAGTATTTCATTATTTGGCATTCAGTTTGAAAAAACCGTTTTTAAAACATTGTTTTTTTTTATTGTTATTCTCTTGATCATTGTATTGCTTATTGTTATCACCAAATATAAACAAAGCAACAGCATTACCATTAGAAGCAAACTGGCCTTAAAACAGGCTGAGGAAGAATTTGAAACCTATAGGGAAAAAGCCTTGGAACGCGAACAAAAAGCGATGAGAAGGCTGCAGGATGAACTGAATAAAAACAAAAAAGATTCATAATTTTTCGCTATCTTTATTCCTTGTTAATTTTAAATAATAGAAATAATGAAAAAAAACATGGGTTCAGCCGACAAATTGATTCGCGTTTTAATGGCTGTTGTAATTGCAGTTTTGTATTATTTGGATATCATTGGAGGCACGCTTGCCTTAGTTCTTTTGGCTTTCGCGTTAATTTTCTTATTGACAAGTTTGGTGAGCTTTTGTCCGATTTACACTATTTTCGGCATCAATACCTGTAAAAGGAAGCCAAATAAAAAAGTATAAAATTTTGAGTTTTGGATGTTAGATTTTAAATTAAATATTGGTGATTAATATATTTATTTAGGATTTTATTTCTTTTTGCCCCTTTAATTCTCCTTTCGGAGCTTAGGGGGCTTTTTTCATTCACCGGAGTAAGTGACAAAATTTCTTTGCGTTTCATAAAGTGTGATGGAAAGATTCAGGTTCTTTTCAATTTTCGGACGCAATTTATTCCAAATAACCACCGCAATATTTTCGGCGGTTGGATTTAACGTTTTGAATTCAGGAACTTCCTCGTTTAAATTTTTATGGTCAAATTGTTCCTCAATTTCTTTTTCAATTAAGTTTTTCAAAATTTTCATATCCATCACAAAACCGGTTTCCGGATGAATTTCTCCTTTAACGGAGACTGTAAGCTCATAATTATGTCCGTGATAATGTGGGTTGGCACATTTCCCAAACACTGTTGCATTTCGCGCATCTGTCCAGTCTGCATTGTACAATCGATGTGCCGCATTAAAATGTGCTTTTCTGTTTACGGTTACTTTCATAGTATTTTTTTTATTTAATGACTTATGAAACTATAATATTTGTCGAATATGATTTTAAACCATTCGGTATAAATTTCAGGGTGTTTTAGCATATCATTTTTCACCTCTTCAATGGTCATCCATTTAAAGCTTTCAACTTCTTCCCTATTCAAAATCGGATTTTCATTATAATGTCCAATAAGAATATGATCCAGTTCATGTTCAGTCAACCCATTGTCAAATTGTGCCTTATAAATAAACCAAGTCACTTCATTTAAGTCGCACACAAAGCCCATTTCTTCTTTTAAGCGTCGTTTACCGGCCACGATGTTTTCTTCACCGTCGCGCTGGTGGCTGCAACAGGTATTCGTCCACAATAACGGAGAATGATATTTATGCGCTGCGCGCTGCTGCAACAGCAATTCATTTTTATCATTAAACACAAATACTGAAAAAGCCCTGTGAAGTACCGCTTTTTCATGCGCCTCCATTTTCGGCATTAAACCAATTTTTTCGTCCTTTTCGTTTACCAATATGACTTGTTCTTCCTGCATATATTTTTTAATTCTTGCAAATTTACACTTTTTACGCGGTAAATAAAATTTATATTGATAAATATAACTAGTTGATTATCAATAATATAATTTATTTTAGTAAAATTCTTTGAAATTATTTCAAATATATGTTGCAACATATAATGTTTTGACATATATTTGCATCATAATTAATAAATATCCTAAAAATATCTAAATCATGAAAAAATTAAGTATTGTAATCGCATTGTTCAGCCTTGCATTGGTGCAGGCGCAAACCACCTGGAATTTTGATCCGGCGCATTCCTCCATCCGTTTTACCGTGGACCATATGGTAATCTCAGAAGTTGAAGGCCAGTTTTCAACTTACGAAGGTTCCATAACCGCAACAGAGGATGACTTTTCTGACGCAAAAATTAACTTTGTCATAGACGTAAACAGCGTGGATACGAACAATGAAAAAAGAGATGCACATTTAAAAAGTGCAGACTTTTTTGAAACAAGCAAGCATCCAAAAATGACTTTTGTAAGTACTTCTGTAGAAAAAATTAAAGATGGAAAATACAATTTAAAAGGAAAATTAACTTTGCATGGCGTTACCAAAGAGATTGCGCTTGCCATGACTTATGGCGGAACCACCAAAGATCCTTGGGGAAACACAAAAGCAGGTTTAAAAGTTACAGGCGTTATCAACAGGAGCGATTTTGGCCTAAAATACAATTCGGTATTGGAAGCAGGAAGCCTTATGATTGGCGAAGATGTGACCATTACCGCAAAAGTGGAATTGGCAAAAATTTAATGACATTTTAAATGGGAGCGTGTGAATTTCGGTGGTTAAATCATTGATTTTCACACCTTCTTTTTTGTATTTTTACAAATAATTTCAGCTCATGAAAATTCAGGACGAAATAAAAAGCAGCTTCAACAATGAGTATCAGAAAGCAAGGGTAAATATCCATTTCACCCACAATTATCTTTCTGAACAATTGATTAAAATTATCAAACCTTTTAAATTGTCCCCAACACAATTTAATGTACTTCGCATTTTAAGAGGGCAGCATCCGGAAGTTTCCAGTATTGGGTTAATTAAAGAAAGGATGCTCGACAAAAATTCGGACATCAGCAGGGTTATTGACAGAATGCTTACAAAAAAACTTGTTGTCAGAAAAGAATGCAAACAAGACCGGCGACAAAAAGACATTATAATTAGCCAGCTTGGTTTGGATTATTTGGCCAAAATTGATGCATACGAAAAGGAACTCGACCAAAAAATGCATTATTTAACGCCTGATGAAGTGACACAACTTAACAATTTACTTGATAAAATAAGGGGTTGAATATTTTGTGAAATTTTGAATTTTGAATCTGCCAACTGGAAAATTACTGCAAAAACTAACCGTATTTTAACCGCAAAGGTCGCAAAGAAAAACTGCAAAGAACGCAAAGCAAATTTTGAATCTGCATGTAATTATTCAAATTAAATCATTCATTTTTTATTATTAATCTTTCATTATTAATTATTCATTTAATTCGCGTTAGTGATTGAAGTGAAAATACTTTTTTGCGGTTTCTTCACCGCGAAAAAGATTGTAACGTAAAGCACGACCGCCTTTTCGGCGGGAACGCCCTGCAAATAATCTTTTTTATAATTTTGAATTACCAATTGAATAAGCATTAAGGCTGGCTAAACTTCAGGGTCTGATTGCCTATAAATTCTAATTGGCAATTTGTCTAATTAGCCATATATTTGCACCTCAAAATTTTATTGATGACCTTTTTAGAAGAAATACAACGCCGACGCACCTTTGGAATTATTTCGCATCCCGATGCGGGAAAAACCACCCTGACCGAAAAATTATTGCTGTTTGGAGGCGCCATACAAGAGGCCGGCGCCGTAAAAAGCAACAAGATCAAGAAAGGCGCCACTTCCGATTTTATGGAAATTGAGCGCCAAAGGGGAATTTCGGTGGCCACTTCTGTGTTGGCTTTTAACTATAAAGGCAAAAAAATTAATATTTTAGACACGCCCGGCCACAAGGATTTTGCCGAGGACACTTTTAGGACATTGACGGCGGTTGACAGCGTTATTGTGGTGATTGACGTGGCAAAAGGGGTCGAGGAACAAACCGAAAAACTGGTGGAAGTGTGCCGAATGCGCAAAATTCCGATCATTGTTTTTATCAATAAAATGGACCGCGAGGGAAAAGATGCTTTCGATTTGCTGGATGAAGTGGAACAAAAATTGGGTTTGACCGTTACGCCATTGAGTTTTCCTATTGGGATGGGTTATGATTTTAAGGGAATTTACAACATTTATGAAAAAAAAATAAACCTGTTTTCGGGCGACCACAAACAAACTGTTTCCAAGGGAATTGAATTGACAGATATTTCTACGCCGGAACTTGACAAATTTATAGGCGAAAAATCGGCAAATGTGTTGCGCGAAGAATTAAATATTTTAACAGAAGTTTATCCTGAATTTGATAAAAAAGCCTATTTAAACAGCGAATTGCAACCTGTGTTTTTTGGTTCGGCCTTAAATAATTTTGGGGTCAAGGAATTGTTGGACTGCTTTATTGAAATTGCGCCGTCACCACAACCAAAAATGGCCGATACGCGATTGGTGGATTCCAAAGAAGAAACGCTTACGGGATTTGTTTTTAAAATCCACGCCAATATGGATCCGAATCACAGAAACCGCCTAGCCTTTATTAAAATTGTGTCGGGAACTTTTAAAAGAAATGTGCCTTATTTGCATGTCCGGCTCAATAAAAAATTCAAATTTTCAAGTCCGAATGCCTTTTTTGCAGAAAAAAAGGAAATTGTTGAAGAATCTTTTCCAGGAGATATTGTTGGACTTCCGGATACCGGAAACTTTAAAATTGGCGATACACTCACCGAAGGTGAAGTGCTGAATTTTAAAGGCGTCCCTAGTTTCTCTCCAGAGCATTTCCGCTACGTAAATAATGCAGATCCGTTGAAATCGAAACAGTTATACAAAGGATTGGACCAATTGATGGATGAAGGCGTTGCGCAATTGTTTACTTTAGAACTGAATGGCCGAAAAGTGATAGGAACTGTTGGCGCCTTACAATATGAAGTGATTCAATACCGACTGGAACATGAATACGGCGCAAAATGCAGTTACGAAAATTTACATGTACACAAGGCATGTTGGGTAGCGCCTGTCAATCCAAAAAGCGAGGAATTCAAAGAATTTAAACGCGTGAAACAACGTTATTTGGCGCACGACAAACAAGGACAACTCGTGTTTTTGGCCGACTCCGCGTTTTCCATACAAATGACCCAGGATAAATATCCAAATGTGAAACTTCACTTTACCAGCGAATTTTAGGTGATTTTTTTTGCGGAATTTGTTTGAGGGAAATAGCCTACGTTCCCCGGAAAAATAAAATGGTGCTGATGGTTTTGATAACGATTTCTAAATCCATCACCAAATTTCGCTCTTTTATGTAATACAGATCGTACATTAATTTTTTACGTTGGTCATTTACAGAATGCGCATAAGGATACTTCACTTGTGCCCAGCCCGTCAACCCGGGTTTTACCACGTGGCGTATGGCATAAAAAGGAAGTTCTTTTTCCAATATCCGCACAAATTCGGGCCTTTCCGGACGCGGGCCGATCAAACTCATTTCGCCTTTTAACACATTGATAAACTGCGGAATTTCATCCAACCTGCTTTTTCTTAGAACTCTGCCAAAAACGGTGACCCTGCAATCATTTTTTTGTGCCCATTCCGCTCCGTTTATTTCGGCATTGGCAACCATGGTCCTGAATTTAATAATCCTGAATTTTTTCCCTTTTTTCCCAATTCTTTCTTGGGTATATAACAATTTACCTTTATTTGCGAACAAATTCCCAAAAAACACAAAAGGGATCAACAAAATGAAAACTAAAATTCCAATGAGTGAAAAAAACACGTCCATAACACGCCAGAATGCCATGTATAAATTGTTTTTATGGCTTTTGCTGAAGGTGAAATAATTGTAAAAATCCGACGTTAATTTTGTTTCGGAAATGCGATGGTTTTCAGCTTCAATAAAATTATCTTCACTTCTGATGACCATTCCTTTTTCAAACAATGCAATCAACTGTTTGTTTAAGTCCGGTGTCATAAATTGGAGATTATTAGAAGAAATTACGATTTCATTGATGCCCTCTTTTTTAACAATCTCCTCCAAATTTGCAATAGAAATATCAATATAGTCCAACAAATCATTTTGTTTCAATACGCCATTTGAAACATAGGCCACAATACGGTTTGTGCTCTTATTTTGAATGGCGGCAACCAAACGTTCAAGCTGGTTAACTTCTGAAATCAATAAAATATTTTTCAAAAAACGGGGCGAAAATATCAATTGAATATATAATATTCTGTTCAGAAAAATAGAAAAAAGCAAGGTTAGCGAAAAATACACCAACTGCAATCTGTTTGAAGGCAGTTGCGGAGAAATTATTGGCGTTAATACGTAAAATAACAAGGTAAAAAGAACAGTGATCAGTAAACTCCTTAATGTTAGGTATTTATCGTTTGCAACTTTAAGATTGTACATTTCAAAAATTTCCCCAAAAAATAGGAGGTAAAACATTAAGAGGACAGTCCAAATAATGCTATTTGGGTTATTAAAATTAAAATACCGAAATTCAAACAGGTAACTAACCAACAATAATCCTAACAATGCAAATACACTATCAAAAAAACGTAAGTATAGTTTACGCTCAGAAATTGTGAAATGAATATAGGTGCTTGCCATTAAAATAATTTTAAATACTTATCGCTTAAATACTCAAAGTTATGGTATTTTTTTACATACCCATAACCATTTGTACCCATATTTTCCAATTGCTGCGAAGTTAATGATTGAAATTTATAAATTCCTTCAACAATAGCATTTCCGCTTTCAGGCTTAACAATTAATCCACAACCTGACAATTCCGCCGGACTTTTAATAGCGTTGGAAGATTCTAAAATAGGCTTACTCGCTAGCATGTAATCAAAATATTTATTAGATGCTACTCCATAATCAAATAATTTAGCATCATTTCTTCCTATGAAGCAAATATCAAATAATTTTAATATATTTTGAACTTGATTTTTATTAATTTTATGAATAAAAGTAATGTTGGTATTGCCAAGCGTTTGATTTATTAAATTCTTTTTTAAATAACCGTCCCCAACCAAAACAAAATGAACATCCGTTTTTTCTTTTATAAGAATTGAAGCTTCAATTAAATATTCTAATGCATTGGCCATTCCCATGGTGCCAGTATATCCAATAATAAATTTATTTACCGGTATTTGATTTATAATTGATTCCGGTAATTGCTCATTTTTTAATAGATTTTCATCAATACCATTAGAAATCCAGTTAAATTTTGAAGGGTCTCCTGAAATTTTATCAATATAGGTATGTGCATTTGGCAATAAAGAGACAATAACATCTGATTTTTGATATCCAAACTTTTCGAACCAACCTACTATTTTCACTAAAGGGTGTCTGGTGGCATATCCTTTTAAATAAATCGGAGTAAGCGGCCACAAATCTCTAATTTCAATAAAAAGCTTTTGTGCCTTAAATCGTTTTTTAAAAATATAACCGTTTAATATTGGAAAAATAGGCATTGACGAAACAATAATGTTGGTTGGTTTCCCTAATTTATGATGGGGCAAAAAAAATATTTTCAGCATAAATATAAAGTTACTCAAAAATTTACGCCATCCGCCATTGTAATACTTTGGGGTCTTTACCCAACAAAAAGTAATCCCTTCTTCTACCGTTTCATACGTAAACCACCTGTTAGAAGTTTTAGGTTGATTTATAAAAAGATGGTTGTAGGAACCTGAAATTATTTTAACATCATACCCCTTCTTTATCCAATATCTGGAAAAATTATAGTGCCGTTCACCCCAACCGGAATCTGGTTTACCGGCTGTTTGGTTGAGTATCCAAATTGTTTTTAACATCTTACAAATAGGATTTAATAATTTGAGGTTTTCCAGAATTCGTAGAAGGTATAAACTCTACAAACTCAAAATATATCTTGAACGAATCATCTATTATTTTTTCCATTATCAATCTTTCAATCTCGATTGAAATTTTATTTGTGTATTTTTCTTCTTTAATAATTTCAATAGTAATTGCATTTATAGATTTTTGAACAATTCTAAATTGCTTAATTTCAGCATAATATTCAAAAATACCCGTAAAAAAATGAACATTTAAAATCTCATTTTCTTTTGTCCTAACAATATCGGTATCCCTACCTACAATTTGTTTTAACAACGGGAAGTTTAACTTCTTAATTTTAGGGTATTCTTCTATGGGTAATTTTATTCCTAAATCCCCTATTTTATATCTTATTAAAGGCATTGAATATCCGTCCAATCTAGTTACAATAATATTACCCATTTCACCATCATTAACAGGTTGATAATCATCATTTAATATTTCAACATAAACTTGTGGTGCATAAATGTATAAATGTTCTAAGTCATACTGTGTAGCTATCATAAATCCTTCCGAAGAACCATAAGTATCATACACTTTACATTTAAACGCTTTTTCTAAATTCATTCTATAATGACGAAACAATTTATCGCCCAAACTAATAATTGATTTAAATGTGACATTTATATTATTATTCAATGAAACTGTAGCAAAAAAATTGATGGATGACGCATAACCAATTAAAATATATTTATTATTACTCTCTGATGCTTTTTTTAGTAATTTTAAAACTTCTTCTTCAGTGGTATTAAATGCGCTGAAATAGGTCGTTCTTAAAAAAATGTCTTTAATTTTTTTAACAAACCTACGATTAGGCGTTATTCCTGTTTGAATTATTGGATTCCCTAATTTGTATCCCGCCAATTCCCACCAATTTGTTAAAATCCCTTGTAATTGTGAGACTTCAGATTTACTCATATAAATGGTTGCTTGTATGCCAGAAGACCCACTACTATTAAATTTTATTAATTTATTCTTTTTTCTAGTCAGCAACGAATCCGTATGTGTTTTTAATAGTGTCTTGTCTAATATTGGGAATTGTTGTAACCATTCTATTGGATTGCTCCCCTTCAATTCTAAATCTTTGTACAAGGAACAATTTTCTTTGGCAAATTCTAAAATATTTTTTAATTTTTTCGATTGTATATCACTCAGTTCTTCACTAGATAATGAATTATATTCCCTACTCTTTTTTAAGGATTTTATATAATTAGATCCGAATAATATATCGCCCATTGGCAACAAAAAAAATTCTAAAAATTTATTATAAAACACTTTCTTTTATTTTAATATTGCGAACCACTGTTCTTTTACTTTTTCCAAATCAAAACTTTCTGATTTCTTACGGGCATTTAACGAAAGCCCAACAGCTTTGGTTGGATTCTTAATTAGTTTAATAATGGCATTCGCCATTTCAACTTCATTATTTAGAGGGACTAAAACACCATCAACATTATTGTCTATTAAATAAGGTATTCCTCCAACATTTGTTGAAATTACCGGCAATCCCAAAGCCATTGCTTCAATAACACTCACGGGCATATTGTCAATAGTTGTTGTATTTATAAAAATATCATATTCTTTAGAAATATCATGCCATTGTTCTTTGGGCAATACCCCTGTGAATGTCACATGCGCTGCCACATTTAATTGTTTGGCCAAAGATATAGCCTCTTCCAATGAGCCATCTTTATCAGGTCCCACCATGCATAGCTTAACATTTATAAACTCCTTTTTTAATAAACTCAATACTTTGATAGCCATTAAGGGATTGTATGTTTTGTCAAAAGCCCTTACCCACAACAATTTAGGCTTCAATTTTGTGCGTAATTTAAAAGAATAATCTGAAATAGGAATGGTATTGGGAATATAAACTGTTTCAAAATTGTATTTCTGGAATTCGTGCGCCAAATATAGGGACGGACTCACATTTTTATACGCATATTTAAAAATCAATGTTGAAAGAACTTCGGAATTTTTCAGCCTGTACGGCAAGTTTCCGCCATGAAGGATGGGAATGTATTTTAAGGATAAAATTCTGGCCAATTGGGAAGTGATCAATGCATAATAAAAGTTTGAGGTGCTGAAGGTGTCAATGAGCACCACTTCTGCAGTGTTTCTGTGCTTTAAAATAGTGAAACACATTTCCAATAAACGAGCGATTTTATTGGTTTTATCAGAAGCGCAAATAAGCTCATAGCCTTCACTTTGCAACAGCCTTGTTAAGGTAGCCATAGCAGAATGGTAGTTCGATTTCTGAGCTAAATTGTTTCCTATGTAAACTATTTTTTTCACTAGATTATTATTGTTGTTGGTTGTTGGTTGTTGTTGTTGTTGGTTGTTGGTTGTTGTTGTTGGTTGTTGGTTGTTGGTTGTTGGTTGTTGGTTGTTGGTTGTTGGTTGTTGGTTATCAGATAACTTACAACTTATAACTAACAACTCATAACTCATATTCCTCCTCCTCCTTTTCATTAAATACAATCACCGCCACGCTTAAACCGTAAATAAAACCGGGAAATGCGATTCGCATGGCGGAATGGTTGATGGTTAAAAACCAAAATATTAAAAACGAGGCCAAAAAAGCACGTGCCAAATAGGGTTGGTTTAAAATATGTTTTGTGGGTATTGTTATCAATAATAGTAAAATAATCACCCCTATCATGCCATGTTCTCCCAACAACCTGCTTAATTCATTATGCGAAGCCACTTCTACACCCAAATTTTCAATCCTATAATATTTACCTCCTCCTACGCCCAATCCAAAAAAAGGATTTTCGAAAAGTCCCTCTAATTCACTTTTAAAAATCATGACTCTTCCAGCACTCATATCTTCTTTTGCTACACCTCTGGCATTTTTATTGGTATATCTGTTGATCAACATTCCCCCTGTGGCTTCTGAAGTATAAACAACCAATACAATTCCAAAAACAACGGTCAATCCAATATATTTAGCGAAATTTATTACTTTATTTTTACTTGCTAACGTAAAATAAAATGTAAATATTCCAATGGCAATAAACGCCGTGATCATCCCTCCTCTCGATAAAGTTACCAAGCCCCTAAAAATCAAGTACATAAGCATCAATATATCCACTATAAATGACGAAAAAAAACGTTTTTTGAAAAATAAGTGTACTGCAAAAATAAATACACCAATGCCGAGCAGTGTTGCAACCTGATTGGCGCCATAACCCCCTGAAGCAGTTCTATTTGATACCCCACCAAATACAATCTCGTCTATGTCAGGAGTTTTAAAATATAGCAGGCTCGCCATTGAAATGATGGGTAAGCCCATAATAAATAACATGTTTAATAAGGTGTTAATAGGTATTGGTCTTTTGTAAAAATAGATGGCTGAAACGCCCAGTACCACAGGGCCGCTTAAATTAAAAGCAATGGTGGTTCTGATGGATTCATTAAACGGAATGTTGACAAAAGCAATTCCGATCAGCAATAACAACACATAAACGATATAGCTTACCGAGATATGGTGATTTCGTTTTTCAACAGTTAATCCCACAAAAAGAAACAACAATACGGCATATTTTGGAAATTCATAAAAAACCATCCCGCCTGCCATTCTAAATAATACTTCTGCTCCCACCAAATAAGCACTCCAATAAATGGCTTCATTGTTTTCATTCTTATTTCTTATGATGTACAATACCCCAAAAAACACAAGCAATATAGAATATGTCTTTGCAACAAGTCCGGAAAGCAGCAGCACGCCTAGCACCACGTGAAAAACCGCCAAAAATAAACGCGTATGTGCTGAACTTTTATCCAAAATGGTTAATCGCAATTAATTGTTTAACAAAGTCCCTATGGCTGACATTTAAATTCACTTTATTGTATAAATTCTCTCCGAACAATGCTCGCTGTTTTTCATTTTCAATCAGAAAAAGAATTCCTTCAGCCAGTTTATTTTCATTTTTTGGCAGTACAACCAAGCTGTTTTCGAGATTTTGGTTCACTGTGCTACATTCTCCCACAGTTGACACCAACTCAGGTAATTTTACCAACCCGTATTCCAGCAAAGCCATCGGCAGCCCTTCCGAATTTGAGCCTAAAACCCCTATGGCCGACTGTTTTAAAATATGTTGCGTATCGGAACGGCTTCCGTACAAAAATACACAAGCATTTAAATTATACGCAGCCATATAAGATTTTATTTCTTCTGAATAGGGATCCTTAAAATCTAAACCTACCAAATGAAGAATCCAGTTTTGTTGCTCTTTCTTTACTATTTTAAAGGCTTTCAACAGATTTAAATGGTCTTTTTGCGGTAGTAAATCGGTCAAGCATACAATACGCTTTTCGTTTTCGCTATGCAATTGGGTAGTTTCAGAAATCGTTGGTCCAACTAAAGCAAAATTTGGTAAATATTTAAACTGTTTTGCTTTTAGATGTTGTTTTGCCCAGAGATGCAAACTGCTATTCAACGAAATAATCGTTTTAAAAGTGCCGGAAATAAGTGCCAGAGGAAATTTTTTTCTCGACTTTAAATTCTCGTTATTTCCATAATGGTCGTGCCAGATGATGGTTGTTTTTAGAAACCTTAATTTACTTAAGAATGCCGTATAGTAAGAGGTTGCATGGGCGTGGATGATGTCTATTTCAAGCTTTACGATATACTGAACTAATTTTATCAACACTGCAAAATCCAACGCACTTTTTTTATTCAAAAACAAATAGCCAATATCCGAAGCCTGTTTGGCTTTTAAATTCCCTTCCTGTCGTGTGGTGCATAAGTGGGATTCCACATCGTTTTCAGCCAAACCATTGGCGGTGTTTACCGCTATCATTTCCGTACCTCCGGGGTTTGGGGAATCTATGAGTTGTATGATTTTTAGTGGCTTGATGGTGTTTTTGATTTACGAATTACGATTTGTGATTTATGAATTTTTAATTCATCTTTGAATTTCAAATTTACTGTTTATGATGTTAAAACAATGTTGGATTTGTTTTATTTTTTTATTTCAGCTCAAACAACATGTTATAAACTCAGTCCATTTTGTTTTTTTCTTTTTTGCATTGCTGAAAAAAGAAATCGACTTTGGGAGATTCACGAACACTTAAAACTATAAAAAATAGTAAGCCAAACAAAAAACGCTAGTCTGATGGTTGCATAGGGACATTTCGTTGGTTCAGGACAGGTTGATAAGGGACATTTCGTTAGTTCAGGACAGGTTGTTTAGGGACATTTCGTTGGTTCAGGACAGGTTGATAAGTGACATTTCGTTAGTTCACAACAGGTTGCCACGTCGGATTGCTTCGGCTTCGCCTCTCCCAACGCGCCAGCTGGTATCATCGCACCAACCCGCCCATAGCTACTCGCTATGTCGCACTAAAAATGTTCACTGAACATTTTTTTAACGCTCAGTCCCATAATGACGCGGTTCTTATATGTATTCCAGTTAGGATTCGTCCTTGCGAAGGAGCAACGTAATAAAATGGAGTAGCGACTATGGTTTTGTTCCCTAGGAAACTTTTTTAAATTTAGCTCTGAATAGAATTTCCAAGATTATTTTTATATCAAGTCCATAAAAGCAACAGTATTCCATTATGGTTACTTTTTGATGTTTTTCTTTTTGCAGTGCCTTTTTAAGGTTTTGAATTTCTTTACGCGCAAAGCTTTGACTTTTACCTGTGATTTTCATAATGTCACTAGGGTAAATTATGCTTCTATTCATTTTTATAGATAATTTTTAAGTTTGACAGTCAAAGTTAGTAAACCTTTTTCGGCGATCTTAAATATCTTATTAACAACTCTTTGGTTATTCAAATTGGGGTATCCTAAAATTTCACGCTTAAAATTTCATTTGATTGATTTTGATGAAATTTGATGAAGCCTAAAAAATTATTTCGTGCCATTTGATGTTGTTTGGTGCTATCTGATGATCTTGTTAAAAATTGTCATTTTAAAGCTATTGTTAATAAGTTATTGTTTTTCGGGGTTTTATGCGCCCTATTTCTTATTAAAATTAACTTGAATTTGAAAATGATCTCTTTTTTTCTTTTCCCCACCCTAAAGGGCAATGTCATTAAGTTAAGACTTTAATGCCTTTATTTTGTCAATGGTAGGTACAAGGAATCTCATTATTCTAAGCTATTTGATGCGATTCCTCCTTTGTCGGAATGACAAATATTCCCTTAACTTAATGACATTGAGCTAGCGCGAGCGTCCCGCTCGTGACTACGTGGCTACAAGTAATTTTGGTTTTTTTTTGCATTTGTTCATAACCATCCAAAAAAACTGGTTACTCGTGTGATTGGGTACGAGCGTGACGCTCGCACCAGCTGTTGAGTACTATTCTTAGAGAATTTCATCTGTTTATATTTTATTTTTTTGTTGGTACAGCTGCAGTTCGCCATTAATCATTCCTCTGTGTATCAAAATTTGTTATGCTCGTTTCATCTGTTTAAATTTTTATTTTTTATTGGTACAGATGCTGTTCGCCATTAGTCATTCTGCTGTGTATCAAAATTTGTTATGCTCGTTTCATCCTTAGATCAAGATTGATAAAGGGCTTGTTTACCGCCTAAACCTTTTTAAATTTTGATTTAAACAGTACAATTAAGACCTCTTCAATGTCAAAGCCGAAATACATGCAGTATTCCTTTATTGTCACTTTTTGGTGTCTTTCTCTTTTCAACGACTTCTTCACATCCTGGATTTGTTTACGTGCAGTACTTGCACTCTTTCCGTTGATTTTCATAATGTCGTTCGTGTCTATCTCGATTTTTATCATAGGTTTAAGTAGGTTTATGGTTGTTGAAAATCGAGTACCAAAGATAATAGATCTTTATTTTAATTTACAGAAAACTTTTTAATTCTTTATTAACAATCTATTATTAGATATTGCATAATAGCAAAATATTTACTTCATACATACAACATACATACATTATTCATACAGTTTTTGTTAAAATTTAATTAATTATAAAATATATTTAAATTTGATCATTTAGAAAAATTGAAATGCCGGAAGTTGAATCATTTCTTACATTTCTATTAAAAACACACCTATTTACAGAAAAACTATTTCTACTAACAATTCCTTTAATTTAAAACAAATGCTTGTAGAATATTTAAGACTAAAAAAGCTGATTTTTGGATGCTATTTTTGGGGCAATTTTTGGGCCGAGTGTTATAGTCACTATAACACTCCATTAACACTATATATGGAGTATCTATGGAGTATCCCCCCAGTATCTCCCCTTTTGCCTATCTGCAGCTCCTTATTTTATTGGGGTTTTTCGAGATCCTAATATTCTGTTTTTGACGATTTGGTGTATTTTGGCTGGTAGGTATCATTGACGCCTTTAATCCCAATTTATTTTGACCCTAAACTGTTGTTTTCGGTAAAAAATGGACAAAACGGTCAAAACGGTTTTTTTTGGCTAATCTGACATAAAGTGTTCGTTGCGGTTAAAACGGTCATTTATTTCATTTTCAGTTTTTTATGATCAAAACAATTATTTATTTCCATAACGTTCAGAACAGTACCTATTCCTTGCAGCACATATTAATTGCCCCTACATTTGATTCAATATTAATTTAAAAACCATAAATAATGGGAAAATTAAAAAGCTTTATTAAGCTAGAAGGAACGTTGGATGGCTTGACGTTTTACAAAAGCCAGGATGGTTACATGGTGCGAACCAAAGGGGGCATCAGCAAAAGCAGGATGCTAAAAGATCCCGCTTTTAAAAGAACCCGGGAGAACTTTCGGCAGTTTGGGATGAACGCGAAAGCAGGCGCGCTGCTTCGCGATTCGGTTGGGCCGATGCTGGGCAAAGCAAAGGATCCCAAACTGTCGAGCCGCATGTTGAAATTGATGAATGAAATCAAAAATTTCGACAGCACTTCGGTTCGGGGGCACCGGTCGGTTCATTTGGGATTGGCCACTACGGAAGGCAAACAATTGTTAAAAGGGCTCGACTTTAATGCGAGGGCACATTTGCAAACGATTTTAAATGCCAATTTTTCAGTGGATACCGTTACGGGCGTGGTAGAAATTCCAGATTTTACCGCACAGGAGCAGCTGGCTGCCACAGAAAGTGCCACCCATGTGAGTTTTCGCACGGCGTTTGTGAATTTGAATTTTGACACCGGTTTGTTCAACACCAGCTACAGTCCGGTAGTGCTATTGCCCATCGACTTAAGCGTGACAACGGTAACGCTGACTCCCGATGCAGTTCCGGCAGGTAATGGAATTCAGTTACATTTGTTGCTGATTGAGTTTTATCAGGAAATGAATGGGGTGCAGTATCCGTTACTTAACGGGGCACATAATGTGTTGAATTTGGTGGAACTGATTTGATCACCAATTAGATTAGATGGTTGGATTCAACTTTTTTACAAAAACTCGCTTAACGTCGGGTTTTTTTATGTTAGTTCATCTATGTGGGATTCAAATTCATTGGGCAAAGCAAGGTTTTCTTTGATGATGGGTGCTTCGAAGTCGGGAGACTTCGCAGAGCGGGGGACTTCGCAGAGCGGGGCGGGGCGAGTGGGTGCTTCGAAGTCGGGAGACTTCGAAGAGCGGTGAGACTTCGCAGAGTGGTTATTAAATATTTACAGGATCAATACCCGATTGTTTAAGTATCGCGAAAAAAGTTCCTTTTTTCAAGTCTTTTCCGCCATGCATAGGAATAATAACGGTCTTGTTTGTAATGGAATTGTAATAAAGTTTGTGAGATCCATTTGCCCGTTTAAATAAAAAACCATTTTGTTCCAAAATTTTTATGAGGTGTTTTGGTGACAAATTCATTATTAAACAATTAAAGAATACTCCAAAACATCGTTGTCATCGGGAATAACCTCACCTCTTTCTTTTAATTCCTCCAAATACAGTTCAATAGCTTCTTTCGCCATAGAAATTGCTTCGTCCACATTTTCGCCATACGTAATACAACCAGGCAGTGATGGAACAGAAACTGTGAATCCTCCTAGTGCTTCCTTGTGTAAATGTAATTTATAGGTGTGCATAATTATCTATTTGTTAAGTCCTTAATTTAGCATCTCTTGTTTTTTTACCCCAAATGCTAAAGTACAAAATAATGCATCAAATAAATTTTAAACTATAATTTTATAAATTTAAATTTTTAAAAAGGATCCCTCTTCATTTTCAACAATGGCACTTTCAATAATGATTAATTTATATCCCGCCATTTTCGTCGGATAATTTTTGCTTTACACGCTTACGAACTTCGGGATTTCGTGAATTCCGCTCTGCAATCGCTCTGCGAAGTCTCCGCTCTGCGAAGTCTCCCGACTTCGCAACCAGAAATCATATTTTAAAAGTCGTTGTATTTTGTGAATCCCGCTCTGCAATTCGCTCTGCGAAGTCTCCCGACTTCGTAGCCAGAATCATATTTTAAAAGTCGTTGCCAGTAATACAGAAATTTGTGCATTAATAAAAATTTCACACATAAATTTGGAAAATGTTGCCTTTTTAGGTAACTTTGAACCAAATTTAACGACCAACAAAATTGAGCGAATTTAAAAGAGAAATAGGATTTTACGAAAACCACTTCAAAGACTTTTATTTAAAGCAATCGCTCGCTGTTCGTAAGAAAATAGATTGGACGCTTTTAGTCTTGAGAAATACTCAAATTGTTCCAGAAAAATTTTTAAAACATCTTACGAATACTGACGGACTTTGGGAAGTGCGGATTTCGGCAGGAAATGGAATTTTCAGAATTTTCTGCTTTTTCAACGAAGGGAATTTAATAATTCTCTTGAGCGGATTTCAAAAGAAAACGCAGAAAACACCCAAAAATGAAATAAAAAAGCAGAACGACTAAAAAAAGAATATTTAGATGGCAAATAATAACTTGAAAGTGGCGGCAACACTACAATGCGGTATTAGAATTATGAAAACAGATAAAAGAATAACATCGTTTGACGATCATTTGGACGAGCAGTACGGAAAAATAGGAACTGAATCACGTGAAAAATTCCAAGAAGAATTTGAAACGTTTAAAATTGGTGTTTTAATTCAAGAAGCAAGGAAAAAACAGCATCTGACACAAGAACAACTTGCTAAAAAAGTTGGAACCACAAAAAATTATATTTCAAGAATTGAAAATAACGCAAGTGATATTCGACTTTCGACCTTGATGCGAATTATCCGAGAAGGATTGGGCGGAAGTTTGAAATTATCGCTTGATATTTAAAATTGAACAGAAAGTACTCATGGCAACACCTCATAAAATTTATGCTTAAATTTGAACTGAAACAAATAACAAACATTCAACAAAAAATTTACTCGGCGGAAAAATCCCGCTCTGCAATCGCTCAGCGAAGTCGGGAGACTTCGCAGCCAGAACCATATTTAAAAAATCTTTGTATTTCGTGAATCTCGCTCTGCAATCGCTCTGCGAAGTCTCCCGACTTCGCAACCAGAAATCATATTTTAAAAGTCGTTG
>DAIQBF010000015.1:0-25154 GCA_036781305.1 Lutibacter sp. | reverse complement strand
TACATCATCAAGATTTTTTGGATGCTGTAGATAGGATTGTTGGCGGACTTGAAAAGAAAAACAAGCTAATTTCACCCAGAGAAAAGAAAACAATTGCTTTTCATGAAGCTGGTCATGCAACTGCCAGTTGGATGTTAGAACACGCTGCACCATTGGTAAAAGTGACCATTGTGCCAAGAGGACAATCCTTGGGTGCTGCCTGGTATTTACCGGAAGAACGTCAAATTGTGCAAACAGAACAGATGTTGGATGAAATGTGCGCAACTCTTGCAGGAAGAGCGGCGGAAAAAATAATCTTTGACAGAATATCTACAGGTGCCTTAAACGACCTTGAAAAAGTAACCAGACAAGCAAGGGCAATGGTAACTGTTTATGGTTTGAACGATAAAATTGGCAATATTACGTATTACGATTCTTCCGGGCAATCCGATTACAATTTCACCAAACCTTATAGTGAAGATACGGCTCAGGTTATCGATAAAGAAATTTCGATATTAATTGAAGAACAATACCAAAGAGCCATTAAAATATTGAGTGAAAATAAAGACAAATTAACCACTTTGGCTGAATTGTTATTGGAAAAAGAAGTAATCTTCAAAAAAGATTTGGAAGTTATTTTTGGGAAAAGACTATTTGAAAATGAGTATGCACAATTGGTAACCGAAGATGTGAATAAAGAGGCTATACCTGAAACAAAAAACGAAAATTCATTAGAAACACAGGAGTAAATTGCAAACTTTTTTATAATTTTGAATTTATTCAATACAAATAATGAATTTTTTCAAGAAATTATTTAATATTCCAGAACCAAAAGAGACGGAAGAGGAGTCTCTAGCGTTTCAAGACTTGCCAATTGATCAGATTTTTGTTAAAAATTTCATCAAAAATAAAGGCAAGTTTTTGTATTGTACCACTTTAGAAGAAGTCACACTGAATATATCCAAAATAATTGAGGAGAATTCTTGGAAAACCCTAAGTTGTAACGATAACGATTTGCTTAAACTTTTAAAAGCAGTTAAAATTGAAACTACCGAGAAATTCAATGGCAAATTGCCTTTTTTTTTAAGTTGTGAACATCTAATTGCCGAAAATGGAAGTATTTTATTTTCTTCAAATCAACTTAAAGAGCATAAAATTTCTGAATTGTCTGAAAACTTTATTGTTTATGCAACAACCAGTCAATTGGTAAATACAAAAGGGGAAAGCTTAACCGGAATTAAATCACGTTATCAGGATAATATTCCCAGCAATATTAGTGCTGTCAGCAATTTTAATATTAACGCTATTGAAGAAGATTTTATGAGTTATGGCAATACCAATTCAAAAAACTTATATTTGCTTTTATTTGAAGATCTATAATCTATGAAACTAATTTATAAACGTACTTTATCAGGTCTTGTCTTTGTGAGTGTTTTGATATTTTGTATTCTATTCAGTAAAATAACATTTATTTTAATTTTTTTTATTTCTATGCTATTTTGCTTGTATGAGTTTAAAAAAATGATTCAGTTAAAAAGTATATTCCCCTATATTATTGGAATCCTCTTATTTGTTTTTGGAAATATTTTAAACGTAGAGGATGTGCCTGCCAGAATTATATTTGAATATGTGGGGGTGGCATTATTTTTAACCATTTTTATTACTTTTGCCTCTATTCTATTTGCAAAAAAAGAAGAAGTTGTCAGCCATTTAGGCAAGATTTTTCTCACCATTATATACATCGTAGTTCCATTCACTTTAATAGTCCAAATACCATTTTTAAATGGATCTTTTCATTATATAAACACCACCATTATAGGCGTATTTATTTTAATTTGGACGAATGATACTTTTGCTTTTTTAGTAGGGAAAAATATAGGGAAACATAAATTGTTGGAACGTATATCTCCAAATAAAACAATTGAGGGTTTTATAGGCGGTATGGTTTTTACTTTTTTGTCCAGTTTTATTTTAGCGAACCAGTTTACTTCCCTTACCCAAAAACAATGGCTTGTTATTGCAGGAATTGTGAGTATCTTTGGGGTGTTGGGCGATTTAATAGAATCTATGTTTAAAAGACAGGCAGGCGTAAAGGACAGCAGTAATCTTATTCCTGGTCATGGCGGATTTTTAGACAGGTTTGACAGTGTTATTTTCGCTGCTCCTTTTATTTTTATTTACTTACAATTAGTTCGTTAATTATGTTCCATAAAGAAGGTTTTAAAATAATAGCCATCACCTCTTTCATAGTTGGTTTAGGCATATTAGCCGTTGATTATTTTGTTGAAATAATTTGGTTAAATAAATTAGTTTCAATACTCTTAGTGGGCTTTTATGTGCTGATATTGCAATTTTTCAGAAATCCAAAACGCCATACTATAATTAATGATTCTTATATTATTGCACCAGTTGACGGAAAAGTGGTTGTGATAGAAGAAGTTTTCGAAAAGGAATATTTTAAAGAAAAACGAATCCAAGTTTCTATTTTTATGTCTCCAATCAATGTTCATGTAACAAGATATCCAATTGGCGGAGAAGTTATTTTCAGCAAATACCATCCCGGGAAATATTTGGTTGCCTGGCATCCAAAGTCATCAGAGGACAATGAAAGAACAACCGTTGTTATCGCCAATAAATTTGCCGGTGAAATATTGTATCGCCAAGTTGCCGGAGCATTGGCTAAGCGAATTGTAAACTACGCTGAACCCCAAATGCAAGTTATACAAGGCAGTGATTCAGGATTTATAAAATTCGGCTCAAGAGTTGATGTTTTTTTACCTTTAAATGCTAATATAAAAGTAAATTTGAACGATAAGGTTAAAGGCGGGGAACAAATAATTGCAACACTCTAATCTTTTTTAAATCTAACTGTTATGGGGAAAAAACTAGATATAGAATTTGAAAAAGCCTACAAAATTTCGTCCACCACTTCCTTAAAACTTCCTCCAGATGTGATGCTGCAATTATACGCCTATTACAAACAAGCAACAAAAGGCAGTAATTATGAGCAACCGTCGGGCGATGTAGAATTGAGAAACGCTTTTAAATTAAATGCCTGGTTTCAATTAAGCCAAATATCTGAAAGTGAAGCAAAAAAAGAGTATATTAATCTCGTAAATAAATATTTAAAAAATAACTAACTATAACTATCTATTATGAAAAAAATTTATGTATTTCCGTTATTCCTTTTAACAATGGTACTTCTTAACTCTTGTAAAGAAAATGTAAAAAAAGAAGCGACACCAGCCGAAAAAACATATTCTGTGTTGGCAGATTCAACTATAATTAATTGGACCGCTTACAAAACAACCGCAAAAGTTCCTGTTAAAGGACAATTCTTAAAAGTAACTATTGAAAATAGCAAAAAAGACACAACAGCCATTGGAGCATTAAACGAGTTAAAATTTAAAATTCCGGTAAGCAGTTTGTTTACAAAAGACACCATTAGAGACGCAAAATTGAAAGAGTTCTTTTTTGGTTCCATGAAAAATTCCAGCACAATTAGTGGGACAATACATATAAATAAAGAAAAAGGCAGCACGGTTGATATTTCACTGAATGGCATTACAAGAGAATTACCGATAGCTTATATTGTAAACGATAATAAAGTTACTCTCGTGGGAAACATGGAATTAGACAATTGGCAAGCTAAGGCTGCTTTAGAAGCTTTAAATGTGGTATGTAAAGATCTACATACCGGTGATGATGGTATTTCAAAAACGTGGAGCGATGTTAAAATAGAAGTTATCGCTCTTTTAAAATATGAATAAATAATATTAAGATCCTAACTTTATCCATAAAAAAGCCTGCGATTGCAGGCTTTTTTTATTAATAATTAAATTGTCTTAAAAAGTCTAATTTAGATTTCCAAATTTCTAATCTTTCTTTATAAACATTGATCTGATTCATTACATTTTGAACCAAAGGATTGTCATCAGAAACATTGGAAATAAATCCAACATTATTTTCTAATTGTAGTATTTCTTTAGAAGTTTCATCGATTTTTCTTCTAACAAAAAGCTGCTCAGAATCTAATTTTCTATAATCTTTTTGCTCTATATAACTATTCACTAAGTTTTCGAACTTAATCATTTCAACATCTTGCATATCAATAGTGTTTTCTTGAACAATTTTATCCAATAATTTATTGAACTTAACTTCGATATGTTTCATTTCATGAGGTACCCTTCCCAAATCACGCCATTTTTTGACATATTCTTTGAGCATATTTATGGTAATTTTGGTTTTGCCGTCAATGGCATTTTTAATCTCGGTTAAATGCTCTTTCTTTTTGTTAAATACATCGAGCTCCAATTTAGAACCTACGTCTTGTTGTTTGTGAAATCGGTCAAAATAATGATTGCATGCATCTTTAAATTCTTTCCATAATTTATCGGAATATTTTTGGGGAACATGGCCAATCTTCTTCCAGTCTGCTTGTATTTTCTTCATTACTTCAGTTGCAGTATCCCAATCTTCACTGTCTTTTATGGCTATTGCCTGCTCGATAAGCAATTTCTTTTTGTTTAGATTGTCTAGATGTTCGTGTTTAACAAGTTTGAAGTAATTATTTTTTTCAACATTGTATTTTCGAGTCGCCTCTTTATATTTCGCCCAAATAAAATCGCTTTTTTCTCTTGGAACTTGCTTAATTTCAGAAAACTTATTACGTAAAATTTCCAGTTCCTTAATACTTTTTTGCCAATCGATTCGAGTTAAATTTTTCGAAGTGTCAAGTGCCTCTATCTCGGCAATTACAGCTAATTTTTTATTAACATTGTCTTCATATTTCGATTTCATGTCTTTGAAAAAATCATGGCGCTTGTCATGCACTTTTCTGGTTGCTTCACTAAATCTATCCCAAACTTCATCTCTTTGATCGCTAGCTATTGGCCCAATGTCTTCTTTCCAAAGTTTATGTAAAACCTGAAGTTCTTTAAAAGCGGCATTTACATCATCCGATTCCGCCAACTCTTCAGCTCTTGTCACAAGTTTTAGTTTTTCTTCCAAATTATGTTTAAAATCGAGATCGCGCAAATCATTGCTTAAATGCAACAAATCATAAAACCGCTCTACATGGTGTTGGTATGTTCTCCAAGTATCGTTGTATTTTACTCTGGGAATAAGCCCGATTTTAACCCATCTGGTTTGAATGTCCTTAAACATTTTATACATGGTAGCGCCTTCCGCGTTATCAATTAAATGTTTAAGTTCTTCAATTAAACCAAGTTTTGCTTGTAAATTATCGCTTAATTGCTTATCCTGACTGGCATAAAACTCATTTCTTTTGATTTTAAAATCGTAAAGAATACTGTTGTATGTCGATTTTATCGGACTATTGTATTGAAAATCAACAATATTACCGCCAAGTTCCAAAAATTTTTCTTTTTCAACTTTTAATACTTCTCCATATTTAATATGAAAAGCTTGTTTAATGGCATTAACGTTATTTGTAATGCTATGAACCTCATTTTCTTTAACAAGTTTACTCAATTCGGTTACCAAATCCTCTAAAGTAAAATTTTCATAATCAAGCATTTCAATCGTTGAATGTTCAATATTTTCAGAAGTTTCAGCAATTTCACTATCCATTTCATCAACAGCTTTGCTGGCCGTTTTCATTTTTTCAGGCTTTAATTCTTTTTGAGTGTCTTCCTGAATTTCGGAAACTTGGGGTGCCGATTTTTTTTCAGCAATTTCACTATCCATTTCATCAATAGCTTTGCTGGCCGTTTTCATTTTTTCAGGCTTTAATTCTTTTTGAGTGTCTTCCTGAATCTCGGAAACTTGAGGTGCCGATTTTTTTTCAGCAATTTCACTATCCATTTCTTCAACAATATTGCTGGCTGAAGTCTTTTTCTTCGACTTTAATTCTTTTTGGGTATCTTCCTGAATTTCGGAAACTTGAGGAGTTGCATTATTTTCTTCGACCGGTAATTTATTGTCTTCGTTTAACATATAAAAATGTTTAAGGTTCGTTTAATTATATTCATTAATAATTTTAAAAATAGCCCTTTGCTAAAAAGCTACCTCTTTAAAAGATGTAAAGTTTTAACTAAAGTTGCGTAAATTTAGGCAATTCTTTTTACGAATTCCATATTTCCCAAGACTTTTCTGCTTGTAATTCAAGCATTTCCAATCCATTTTTAATACTGGCTCCCCGTTTTTTGCCTTCTTGCAAAAATTTGGTTTCAGAAGGGTTATAAATTAAATCATACAACAAATGTTTATCAGACAAATATTGATAAGGAATGGCTGGGGCGGCATCTATGTTTGGATGCGTTCCAACAGGTGTACAATTGACAATTATTGAATATTCATCCATAATTGCTGCATCCAAAATTTCATAGGAAAACATGTTTTCATTCCCGTTCCGCGAAACAAATTTATAGGCAATATTTAATTTATTAAAAACATAGGCTATGGCTTTTGAAGCACCTCCGGTTCCAAGAATCAATGCTTTTTTATGATGGATTTTCAACAAAGGTTCAATCGATTTTTGAAAACCATCCACATCAGTATTGTATCCAATTAATTGATTGTCGTCGGTTACTTTTATCGTGTTTACTGCACCAATTTTTTCAGCTTCAGCATCAACTTCATCCAAATATTTAATGATGGCTTCTTTATACGGAATGGTAACATTCATGCCCTTAAATTCATCTTCTTTATGATATAGCAAAAAAGGAAATTCTTCAATTTCAGGAATGTCAAAATTGTAATATTGATAATTATCGAAGCCCATTTTTTTAAATTTTTCCAGAAAATACTTTCGAGAAAAAGAATAGGAAATATTTCTTCCTACGATGCCAAATTTTATGCGATTATTCATTGCTGTATTCTTTTTGTTCAGATCCATATTTATCAATTAACAACACCAGTAAAACTCCCACGAAAATAAAGAAGATGGCAATCCAGGTTTCCTGTTGGGAAAAATCGGGGAAATATCTTTTATAATTTTCAATTACTTTATCTCCATTGATGTCAAATAAATTTTTGCCGTTTACAACTTTATACACCACCCTTTTCCAGGGCCAAACAATGCCTAAAGAACCTGTTATAAAACCAATAATGATTGCGGTAACTATTTGGTGCCAACGTTTTAGCACATAGCCCAAAATATGGGAGGTAATTACCAAACCAAAAGCTGAACCACCCGTAAAAACGGCAATAATTTTTAAATATCTTAATCTTACAACATCATCCATAAAACTAAAATCACCCATAAAAACTTCCATCATGGTTTTATACAGCATCGTAACGGAATCTACCAAAAGCAGCACATAATTTCCCATTAAAATTAAGATAAAAGACCCTGAAAGCCCCGGCAATGTCATTCCCGAAACCCCAATTATTCCGCAGAAAAACACAAACCACAAGTTGTCATTTTCTTTAGCGGGATTCATAAAGCTAATAGCAATACCAACAGTAATCCCTATAAGCATAGAAATGATATTGCTTCTCCGCCAGTCATTAAAATCTTTTGAAATATAGTAGATTGAACCAATGATCATCCCAAAAAAGGAGCTCCAAACATACAGCTCGTAGTGTTTTAACAAATAATCTAAAACCAAAGAAACACTGAAATAACTAAAAACGCTTCCGCCCAAAACAAGCAATAAAAAAGTTCCGTTTACATAATAATAAAAGCTTTTAAACCGTTTATTATAAAGCAACAAAAACGCTTTATAATTTATTTTTCTAAGGGAATAAATTAACTCTTCATAAAAACCAAAAACAAATGAAACCATGCCACCAGACACTCCGGGAACCTTATTTGCGGCACCCATAGAAAGACCTTTAACAAAAAGGAAAAACTTGTCTGAAATGCTACGGTCTCTTGCCATAATTTATTCTTTATTTGAAATATTGGCCAGTTTTTCCAGCACGATAATCACTGCAAAACCGGTGATTAACAAAATAATGGCCATCATTAATTGTGGGTCTCCATCATAAGAAAAAGGCGAAATGCTTTGTTCATTAAAAGGAACTTTTATGCCGTGAGAATTTACACGCCAGGTCAGCGTTTTTTTCCAAGGCCATATTTTATTTAAAGAGCCCAAAATAAAACCCGTCAACACCGCCAAAGTATAATTTTTATGATGGTCAAACAGCCACCTCAACAACTTTGAAAATGACAAAATCCCAACAATTGCACCAATAGCCACAACGCCAATTAATTTAAAATCTCTGTTGTGAATGGCATCCAAAACAGGTTTGTACGCACCTAGCAGCACCAAGATAAAAGAGCCGGAAATACCGGGCAAAATCATAGCGCAAATTGCCAAGGCACCCGCAATAAAGTAAAATAACAGTGAAGAACTTTCCGAAATTGCAGGATGTAAAGTGGTGATAAAATACGCTGCAAAAGCACCAATTATAAACATAATTATTGTTGGAACATCCCATTTTTCAATTTGTTTTCCTACAAATAAAATACTTGCCAAAACCAATCCAAAAAAGAAGGACCATACAATAATTGGCTTGTTTTCCAACAACCAGGAAATAAGTTTCGCCAACGAAATAATGCTGATAAAAATACCCGACAAAAGGGCCAATAAAAAATTGCCGTTAATGGCTTTCCAAGCGGCTTTGAAACCTTCTTTTTTCAACAATTTTAAATTGGCGATATTTATGCCACTGATTGACGACAGCAACTCTTCATATATTCCTGAAATAAAAGCAATAGTTCCGCCGGAAACACCTGGAACCACATCTGCGGCACCCATGGCCATTCCCTTTAGTAAAATGATGAGGTAATGACTAAATTTTCTCTGTTGCATTTGTCGCTAATGGTTATTCGGCAAATGTAACATTTTATAATGAAACGAGCATTTCAAATTTTGATACACAAAGAAATGATTAATGGCGAACAGCAGCTGTTACCGCTAAAAAAATAAAATTAAAACAGATGAAATTTATTTGTATTGGCTTATTATATCCTTTACTTTTTGCAGTTTATAAACTTCAGGAAATAGTTCTTTAATGATCGCATGGTATTCATAATCTATGGCCAATGCTTCCGTTAAATGCAAGGTTCCCTTTGGGTAATTTTTAAATTTAAAATACAAACTGGCCAGCCTATATTCAATTTCCGCGAAATCGTTAAAATACAATTTGGCTTTTGACAAATTCGTCAATGCATCTTCATATTCCCCTAAAAAGCAAAGCACATCGCTTAAGCCAACCCAAATCACCAAATCCAAATCCTGCAAGAAAATACATTGTTGAAATGCAATTACAGCCTCTTCAAAATAGTTGAGTTTTAAAGTAATTTCAGCATATTTTCTCCAATATAACGTATTTTGATCATCAATTTCAATGGCTTTATTCAAATAAAACAGTGCCTTATCATACCTTTTTCCTTTGATGTGCAAATTGGCAATGGCAATCCAGCCTTTGTCTAAAAGCGGATCTTCCTGAACAGCTTTTTTGTAATACATTAAAGCCAAGGTCGATTTTTTTAATTTTTCATGGCATTCCCCTATTCTAAAAAAAACGAATGAGGTTGGATCATCCAATTTTATGGTGATTTTGTAATTCTCTATAGCTTCTTCAAAACGATTTAATTCTTCCAAAGTTTTTGCTTTTTCAAGATAAGCGCCCACAAAGTATTCATCAATCAACACGGCATAATCAAAAGCGCGCAATGCTTCATTATAATCTTCACCAATAAAATATTGGCGACCCAATTGGTGCCAGGCAATTTCGCTGTAAGGATCTTTATTTATATAGTTGTTAAGGTACTCCGTTGCTTCCAAATGCTTGTTTTGCATATCAAAGCAATAAATCACGTTATAGAGTGCCGAATAATCCTCAACATCAGTTTCCAAACACTTAGAAAAATTAGAAAGTGCTTCATCAAAATCATCTAAATACAAATATTCCATCCCAAGCAAAGAAAAAATATCGGCTTCATCATCCGTGTAAGCCAAAGCAATTTTCAATAAAGCAATTGCCTTTAAATGGTTGTCTTTTTTTGAAAAAATATTTGCTTGCTGCACATAAATTTCATCATTGGCAGGCTCTATCGCCTGCAGTTCTTTTAATAAAGCGAAAGCCTTTTCAAGCTCTTCATCAAAAATCAACAATTCAGCCTGCAATAATTTTAACATGACAGAATAAGGATGTTGCTTTAATCCCAGATTAATTGCTTTTTTTGCCAATGAATTTTTGCCTGAATCTAAATAATAATGCACTATCTCTTCAAACTCTACAGAATCGAAAAAATAAACACTATTGGTTTTTAGCATCGATTCGAATTTTGACAGTGAAATATTGTTATCTTTTGGAGTTAAATCCATAGTATGGATACCTGTTTTAGTGCTTCTATAAAAATACAGGAACAAAGGTCTATATTTAAAACAACTTATAAATGTTTTTAACAAATTAATTAACAAAATGCTTTATATTTGTATTCCAAACAATGTTTGGTACTGTCATGGGTAAAAAAATACTGCTTAACTCAAAAGAAATTCACATCATTTTACACCGATTGGCCTGTCAGCTAATTGAAAATCACACCAATTTTGAAAATACGGTACTTATTGGGATTCAGCCAAGAGGCAGCTATTTGGCTGAGCGTTTGGTCTCTGTTTTAGAAAATGATTATCACATTCCAAACGTAAAATTAGGGCTGTTGGACATCACTTTTTATCGTGATGATTTTAGACGACGCGGGACTCCTTTGCAAGCCAACAAAACCAATATCAATTTTATTGTTGAAGACAAAAAAGTGGTATTTATAGACGATGTTCTTTTTTCGGGAAGAAGTATTCGTGCCGCCCTAACCGCCATTCAATCGTTTGGAAGACCTTCAGAAATAGAACTTTTGGTATTGATAGACAGAAGGTTTAGCCGTCATTTACCCATTCAGCCAAATTACAGAGGAAGTCAGGTCGATGTTTTTGATGAAGAAAAAGTAGCTGTTTACTGGGAAGAAAAAGACGGTAAAGACGCCGTATATATTATAAATAAATAATTAACTATGAGCCAGTTAAGCGTAAATCACCTTTTAGGAATTAAACATATAAACAAGGCCGACATTGATTTAATTTTTAAAACAGCCGACCATTTTAAAGAAGTTATTAACAGGCCCATTAAAAAAGTGCCATCACTTCGAGACATTACCATAGCAAACCTGTTTTTTGAAAACAGCACAAGAACAAGGCTTTCTTTTGAACTGGCAGAAAAACGTTTGTCGGCAGATGTGATTAACTTTTCGGCAAGCCAGTCTTCCGTTAAAAAAGGTGAAACCCTTATTGATACCGCCAACAATATTTTATCCATGAAAGTTGATATTATTGTAATGCGGCATCCAGATGTTGGCGCCTGTGATTTTTTATCGCAGCACGTAAACGCAAAAATTGTGAATGCCGGTGACGGCACTCATGAACATCCAACACAGGCATTGCTGGACTCCTTCTCCATTCGTGAAAAATTGGGAAGTGTTGCCGGTAAAAAAATTGTGATTGTGGGCGATGTTTTGCATTCCCGCGTGGCGCTTTCAAATATTTACGCACTAAAATTACAAGGGGCGGAAGTAAAAGTATGCGGCCCAAAAACCCTGATTCCCAAATATATTGAAAGTTTGGGCGTAAGTATTGAATTCAATATTAAAAAAGCGCTGGAATGGTGTGATGTTGCCAATGTGTTGCGCGTACAAAACGAACGTATGGAAATTAATTATTTCCCTTCTACCAGAGAATATTCGCAATTATTTGGCATAAATAAACAACTTCTGGACTCTTTGGGCAAGAAAATTTTAATTATGCATCCAGGGCCAATTAACAGAGGTGTGGAATTAACGAGCGATGTTGCGGACTCGGTTGACCAATCCATTATCTTAAATCAGGTTGAAAATGGAGTTGCCATTCGAATGGCAGTAATTTATTTATTGGCACAGCAAGTTGAACGGAATTAATTATGATTGTCACCAAAAATAATACATACACACTCATAAAACCCACCCAAATTTCAGTGGCACAGTTCTTTGAAGAATTTAGTGATCGCTACACCGAATTTATTGGGGAACAGATAATTATTGATTTTTCTGACAAAATTAACATAGAAATTAAAGAAATTTTCTTATTTTTGAAACTAAGTGTACAACACAGAAAAAATGGTACAAGTTTTGTACTTATTTGCAATGGTATCTCAATTGATGATTTACCAGACGAATTAAATGTTGTTCCAACATTTAACGAAGCACTAGACATCCTTGAAATGGATGCCATTGAACGAGATTTAGGATTTTAAACCCAATTGGCTTATTGATGAAAAAACTACTTTTAATAACTTTATTGCTGTTTTTCTCATATTCTTTTGCGCAACAACCTGAGAAAAACAATGGGGATGCAACCAACAATGTTCCGCAAGTTACACTTTTGTCTGTTTCTGCGTATCCAAACCCGTTTAGTGCAGAAACAAGTATCAGTTTTAGATTAACCAAATCGCAAACAATAGAGTTTACCGTAAAGAACTTGTTGGGAACAACGGTTTATGCGGAACAAATAAATGCCTCTGCCGGCTACAACTCCTTCCCTTTTAGCAGAAATAGCTTAACCAAAGGCATGTACATTTATTCTTTACAAACTGGTGGTGAGATTATTTCTAAAAGATTGATTATTAAATGAGTCTAAAACTCACTATTTTAGGATGTCATTCTGCTACACCAAGAGTAAACGCACACCCAACGTCGCAATTTTTAGAAATCGAAAACCACAATTTTTTAATCGATTGTGGCGAAGGCACGCAAGTGCAATTGCGCAAATACGGTGTTAAATTTTCCAAGATTAAACATATTTTCATTTCACACCTGCACGGAGATCACTTTTATGGATTGATAGGATTGATTTCAACCTTTCGCCTGTTAAACCGCGAAGCCGAATTGCATATTTACGGGCCAAAAGGCTTGAAGGAAATTATCACCTTACAATTAAAGCTTTCCAATTCTTGGACACAATATCCTTTGCTTTTTCATGAGCTGACAACAACTGAAAGCGAACTTATTTATGAAGACGCCAAAGTTGAAGTGCACACCATTCCTTTGGATCACCGTATTTACACAAACGGATTTTTATTCAAGGAAAAATTGGGGGAACGCAAATTAAATATAAATGCGATCGCAAAATATAAAGAGATTGAAATTTGCGATTTTCAAAATTTAAAAAACGGCAGGGATTATACCTTACAAAACGGCCAAATCCTAAAAAACGAAACGCTCACCTTTGATCCCGCTTTGCCTTTAACCTATGCTTTTTGCAGTGATACCGCTTATTTTCCCGAAATTGTGCCTTTGATAAAAAACGTTACCTGTTTGTATCACGAAGCCACTTTTTTAAAAGACAAAGAAGCGCTCGCCACCACAACAAAACATGCAACCGCAGCGCAAGCCGCCCAAATTGCGCAACTGGCAAAGGTGAACCAATTAATTATCGGACATTACAGCGGCCGTTACCAAAACAAATCGGACTTTAAAATTGAAGCACAGGAATTTTTTGAAAATACCCATTTGGCTTTGGAAGGCAAAGTTTTTGAGATATCTTAACCATCACTAAGAGCATGTTTCATAAATAGCATTCTTGATTTTACCAACACACCAAAAACTAAACGCATAAAAAAACCTCTCTTTTTCAAGAGAGGTTTTAAATATTTTGGTATTACCTATTAAAGATCTGAAAGCGTGTAAGTGATGGTTAGATCAGCTGAATCGTCAAAATCTAAACCTGCGTAATCAGTTGCAGCATCAGTTGCGTAATCAAGTTGGTAAGTTAATTTATGGCCATTGTTTGCTCCGTCTCCTGTGTAAGCACTTCCCACTCCTGTGATTATATCTTGAGCAGTATCAGCAGACAAAGTAAGAACTGCACTAGCCGTACCTACTGTACCTCCTCCTTTTCCTGCATCTGCAGCAGCAAGTGCTGTTAATTTTAATCCTGTAGGGACAGCTCCGTCAGTAATCTGAACAGATACTTTTCTAGAAGGTTCAGTTGTAGATCCAACAATTGAAGAGTAATTAATCCAAATAGAGGCGTTAGTTGCTGCAGCTCCAAAAGTCATTGGCAAACCAGCTTCTGTTGGCATAGTTCCATCTAAAGTAATGGCTGTTGTTCCTGTTGCAACTTCAAGATCCAATAAAGCAACTTCTGGAATGTTAATGGTTATTAAATGAGTGTCAACATTTGTATCAGCTTGTGCGATAGCAGCGTTGGCAGATAAAACGATTACAGCGGCGAAAAATAATTTTTGTAGTTTCATAATGTGAGGCTTAATTTATTTGTTTGTTATTTTATTTTTTTGTTGTTATTTCTTATTGATGGTACAAATATAGGTCGGCATTAAAACTTGTAATCCAAAAAATAGACAGGTAAACCTTAAGTGTCGATGAACGGTAAGTTTCTTTAGATGAATAAACTTAACGACAGAAGATAAAGGTGAAATGAGGAAAATTAGATATTAAATATTAAAAGTTAGATATTGGATATTGGAAGTTTAAAGTAGGTTAATAATGAATTGTCAATTATTAATTATTCAATCTTCACTATTAATTCAAGATGCGTTAAGGATAGAGCCCTTCGTCTGCGCTCAGGATAAACTGATTGTTTGAGCTCTTTTTTTGTGAATTCACAAAAAAAGCGCGTAGCGATCGCCAGACCTGAAAGGGAACGCCCAAAATATTTTAAGCAAAATATTTTGGGCAATTACACAATAAATAAAAAAAACTTAAAAAATGATTTTGGGAATAGTGTAAGTTGCCTTTAAAGCGAATAAAAGTAATTTAGTTGTCGGTTAGGGTGTAGTTAATCACCAAAGTACTGCTTTGGTCAAAGTCCAAATTTGCATAAGCGTTAGGTTCATCGCTCAATTTTAAGGTATATTGTACATTGTTGCCTTTATTTTCACCTACTCCGGTGTAAGCGCTTCCAATATCGGTAATAATGGTAAGCGGATTTGCGGTAAGTTCTTGTGCGATGCCGATAGGTTTTCCCATTTTTCCCGCTCCTGCGCCCATATCTTTGGCCACTTTAACATAAAGCTTCACGCCATCAGGAATCGTGCCTTCGGAAATGCGAATGCTAATATCACGGCTTGGTTGTGTTTGTGAGCCAACAATGGAGGAGTAATTGATCCAAACACTGTTGTTTGTATCTTCAATATTTAAGGGTTGCCCGGCTTCTATAACCGTATTATTTCCTAAGGAAATAGCTGAGTTTGAATAAACATTGATTAAAGCAACCTCCGGTATTTTCAAACTTATTTTATGGCTGTCATGATTCTCTTGGGCACCTAAATTGCCAATCACTAATAAAAATAAGACGAGGGCTATATTTTTGTAGGTTGTGGTCATTTTTTAGGCTTAGGGGGAATTGGGTTTTTAGGGTTTTACGTTGGTATTAAATTAAAAATTAATCGTTATAATTAAGTTCACTACAAAGGTACAAACGAAAAGTCATCAAGCAATGAAAAAAAGGAGATATTTTACCATTCGTTTGAGAAAACATACCATTTGTTAGAATTTATGTACTATTTATATTTTTTACAAGCGTTTTTAAGCTCTTAAAAATATTTAAAAGCGCATTAAAACCCATCCATTTACTTAAAGTTACATGTTTTATTTTGAAAAATTTGTAGAAAAGTTAAAATATAAGGTCGTTTTTCAGAACTTATTATTTTGAAGAAAAAAATGGAATGGAAATCGATTAAAAAAATGCTATCGACTTTCAGGAACTTTACGGTAGCCTTTTTAGGCAGCATTTTTCAAAAAAAAGCTGCTTAATTTCCAAAATTCACTTTTTGATAAAATGAACCTTAAAAAATAAAACAGCGGGAAAAAAATTATGGTTTTACTGTAAATGCAACAAAGCAATTTCAATATCAACCAATAAACATTTGGTGTTTTCAATTTGCTTTTTAGTATCCTCTAAAATATGCATGTCGATATCTTTACACAATTGCCAAGAAAGCGGCTGATCAATCATCGAAAATTTACTGCTCATTTGGTGGGCTCTGCTTTTGATCTCCACCAAATTACTGGTTTCAATTAAAGTAGGTATTTCCTCAAAATTCAGCTTAAATTCTTCAGTAATCAATTCTTTTAATTGGTTAAAAAATTCTTCATCTCCCATCGCATATTCCTCAATACCGCTATAAGTAATGGGCGTGTTTTTTACCAAAAAAGCAAATAATTCTGAATAACTTAACGGCGATTTAATGCTTGAATAGGTGGTTTCCCCCAAATCTAAGTCACTATCATTAATAATTAACAGAGGTACCTTAATTAAGTGGCTAAATGCCAGAATAGATTCATTTTTAACAATGGATTGAGCAACCAAATGCGTAAAAGTATTTAATTTTAAAGTAGCATCCAGCTCCTTAAAATCAGGGATGATATCAAATTGAATACCTTTATTATGGCCAACACACAATTTTAAGGATTCTTGTTTTATTTCATTTTCTTCAATAAAAAGTATTTTTATGGGCATTTTGTTGGGTCTTAATTATTTTATTTGTTAAATCTTTTCTCTTTTACCATTCAAAATATAATCACTACTGTGTTACAGTAAAATAAATAGTGGTTGTATAGTCTTGGACAGGCAGCAGCACACTTATGCCATTAATTCTATATTGAATTGGCACTTTGTTTTCCCAGCCTTTAGTATAAAAAAACACGGAATTATTGTCTGTGATCGTTTGAAATGCCAATCCACCGGTACTGTTGTTATTGTTATTATCAGTCCGTTTTATTTGAAGATCCAAATTTGGGTGCCACTCACCAGTAACATCAATCTTCTTGTTAACATAAACAGTAATTGGTTTATGTTGGTTATTTGATGTTATCGTTATTACAGTTTGAGCAGCCATACTTTCATAAGTACCAGCATAATCATTTCCTTCATCAGTAATATCTAACTCATTAAAACTTTTATCCCAACTTCCAGTAACAGAAACAGCTGCATGTTGACCAAATAAACAATTCGAAATAGCTATAAAAATGATAAATATAAAATTTTTCATATAGAATCGGTTAAAGTTAAAGTAATAGACAATGTTGTGGACTGGTCTAAATCCAATAATTTATAATCGTAAATTTCCAATTCATAAGTAAGTTTGTACCCATTATTTTCTCCATTTCCAGTATAAGCCCCCTTTATATCGGATACAATTGTTTGCGGCGTGTCACTTAAGGTCACCACACTTGTTGCAGAACCCAACACCCCTTTACCCGAACCTGAATAACTCGCAGTATTTAGTTTTAAATAAATTCCCGGAGGCGCCTTTTGTCCAAGCTCCATTTGAATTGAAATGCTTCTTGAGGTGTTAGGAAAAACAGCTGACGAAAAGTTAATCCATTTATTGTTATTTGCCGCCACAACTATGGCCTTTTCACCTGCCTCATTTGGCGCCGCAACATTTAACGTCACCGTTGTATTATTTGGCTCCAAATCCAACATGGCCACTTGGGAAAGGGTAAATGTAGCGTTAACACTTCCTGTATCTTGGGCATAACTTGAAACAGCATAAAAACAAAATATTATATATATTATTGGCCTCATAACTTAAATTTTTTATCACTTTTTTTAATTTCTCTGTTTTTATTGCTGGCTTTAAAAACAGCCTTACTTTCTTCGTCAGAATCAATGGAAATGGTTTTTTGCGTTTCACTAAAAGTAAAGTCGTTCAATAAATTTTTAACTACCAACTCAACAGTCCATTCTCCAGGCGTTAGCTCTTTAAACCAAAACTTGCCGTCTTTGTCGGTTTTGGTGTAAAAGGTATTGTCTTCCTTGGATATTTTGACGATTAAATTAGGCAATTTTTTTATAAACTTCGCAGATTGGATCAGTAATGTGTCTTTAAAAATAACCTGTCCAAATAAAGAACCCGTATTTCCCATTTCATAAAACACTTCGGTTTCTTTATTGGGAAAAATATCGATATCAATAGGTTGTTGGTGAATAATAATTTTCCCTTTGGGCAAACTCGATTGCTTGATATACAAACGATAAGTTTTGGGTTTTAAACTATAGAAGTTAAACACCCCTTTTTCATTGGTCATGGCAATTTGGTCATCCAAAAAAACAAGGATGCCTTCCAAATTATTTTTTTCTGCAGATATTATCTTGCCGGTTAAAGAGCCCACCGTTTTGTTTTTTGAAACCGGTACGTTCACCACAAAACTGTAAGATGCCGTAATTAAAAGTTCCTTTTTTATGGGAAAAACAGGCAAACTCGATTGTGAAACAGAAACACTTAGCAAATGTTTCCGCTGATAGTTGAAATTTAATTGCGCCTGTAAATAATTTTGGGACTCATCCAATTCATCGAAATCATAATTCTTTTTGTAAAACACATTTAAGTTTAAATTCGATTTTAAATTGTATTGCAAATTTCCGCCATAATAAAATGTTTTAAGAATTTTATTTTCCAAAGATTGTTTGTTGCTTTGTTGGTAATCTCCATTGACGCCCACAATTAAATTTTTGAAAATATTTCCTGAAATACTTAAAGAACTAAAAAAAGCGTTTTGGGGAAAAGTGCTTTCCGCTAAAAAATTGTTCGTTTTTCCCACCCTATTTTGCCAAATTAAATTGTATTTGTAAGGCATTCTGCTATAAAACGAAAGCGTGGCTAATTTTTCTTCAAAATTGTAATATTGTAAACTTAACTGATCTTCTTTCTTTCTTAAATAACCCCCAATTCTAATTTTATTGTTCCGGTTGATATTGTAATTAACATAAGCCTGATACTTTGTGGTTATAGGCGATGAAGTATAATTAATGGTGTCTCTTACCGGATTTATCGCACGATAATCCAAGCCAATTTGCATATCAATTTTTTTGTTGAACCTGTAATTTACCAACGACAACAATTGTTTGCTGTTTCGTAAATAGCCTTTGTAATTTTTATCGGAATATTGTGCAGAATTGATGAGATAGACTTTGTTGAAATTTAAATAAGATGCCAGTGAAAAGGCAAATCCGTTGGTTTTATAATTGCTTTCATAGGCCGCTTCTCCATTAATTTTAATTTTATCATGGGTATAAAAAGAAGCGATGTTAAAAATTTTGGAATTAAACTCTTCGTGGTCTTCAAATAAGGTTCTGTTAATAAATCCAGCTTCAACGTAGGTTTTATCAGATAGATTATGTAAAATTTTACCGCCGTAGGAATCGGATATTAGTTTGGTAAACTTTGGCTGTACATAAAATAATGTTGCGGTTGTTTTTCCAAAGTCATAGCTTACAATGCCGCCTGTTCCATACCGCGATGTTTCCGTAATATTTGAAAGCGAAAAATTCACATGCCCTAAAACCGCTTCCATTTTTTTACTTCTATAGAGAACGCTATATCTTTCATATTCACCAAATCTCACAATATCGCTTTGGCTGGGGCCCGAATACTCAAAACTTAAATAATGCTGGTTATTTGTATCCAAATAACCTTGTCCGTTTACTTTAAACTTAAAAACATTTAGGGTGTCCAGTCCTTTTAATGAATTAAAAATAGTGGAAACGGTAATTGGAAAACGATGATATAAATCGGGTTTTTTGGTGTTTTTCGGATAAACAGTGATCGCTACCCTATTGGAAAACAAAGTGTCTTTTGAAACAATAATGGCTTTTAAATTATTTAAAACCATCGTTTTATTGTTTACATTTTCCGGAACTTTTTGATAAACGGCAACAACCAAAGAAGAATCTGGTTTCAACACAGCGTTTGCCGGCACTATTTTAAGCGGTCTGAATGCCTCAAAATTTATTCTTTCTTCACTATTTCCATTATTTGTCACCAAATACTCACAATAAAATTCTTTTTCCAGCCGCAAATATTCCGGGGCATATAAAACCTCAACAGTCAAATTGTATAATTTAGAAACTTTAAGTGCAATTTCCCGGGAAGCAATTGGCATATTCTTGTCGGTAATATGCAACAATGCTTTATAATTGCCGGCCGCGCAATTGTTGTTAACGCCAAAAGTAAACAGCACTATTTTTTTATTGTTTGCGGCAACAAGCACCTTTTTAATATTTGTTGTCAAATAAAATTCATCAGAAGCTTCATATTCACAATTTAAATTTAGCGAATTGCCTGTAGTATTGGTAATTTCGAAAGCGATGGTGTAATTTTTTCCAGGAACTAAATTTTCGGGAATGTTTTTTGCAGAAATTTCAACGGCACTATTTTGTCCTTCAACATTTGATACTGACAGAAACATCAATAAAAAAAGAAAAAAATAGGTTACTGTTGATATTTTTGGAATGTTTCTCAAATTAAAACTGAAAAAAACAGTGATTTTTGGGGTTATTTTTATATTTTATCGCTATTTATTTTCAAATTCTAAATCGATGGAATAGATATTTTCACCATAATCGGCGACCAATACTGCCGTATAAGCACCTTTTGGCAAGTTGGAAATATCAAGTGTAAAAGTTTTGCAGGAATTTGGATATACCTTTTTAAATTTAACTTCTTCCTTTTTTTGCTGTTCACCGTTGGCGTTAAAAACTTCAAGCACTAAGGTTGGCTCCACATAAAAAGTTCCCAAATTTTTTAAAACAACATTGATGAGTTTATTTCCGTCAGGTTCTTCAATTTTTATGTCGTAAAATTCAAGTTCAGAAGGCGTTCTTTCATTAATATCCGCAATAATTTGAATTCCGTATCTTACTTTTGATTCCAGTTTTACGCCATATTCCAATTCATCTTCTTTAATTGGCTTTTCAATCTCCACCATTAAAATGCCCCAAAAGGAACCATCTATCTCAACATCATTGGGAACATTAATGGTATAAATAAGTTCATATTCTTCATTTGCCTTAAAAACATGTTCGTTCACATTTGTTGACAGCCAGTTTTTAATTGAATTCTTGTGTGTAAGATCGGCCGTTAAAACAGTTTCTTTGCCACATTCCTGAAACAAATCATTGAAATAAATAATGACACGTTGCTCCGTTTCATCGGTATTTTTCATCCTAATCACGCCGGTAATTAATTGTCCGGAAGCAGATTGATGAACGTGTGTTAAGCCATTAAGTATAACTACTCCGGCATTTGAGATCTGAAAACTTAAAACTAAGAAAAGAAACAATAGGGATTTTTTCATTTTTTCAATATTATGTGTTAGGTATAGAATTAGGGTTTATGATCAATTTATTTTAGAGCAAGTTAAGGCGTTTCATCAATTCGGGTTTGCTCGACCTGCTAACGGGAACCACATTTTTCTCGATTAGCACACTGCTGTCTTCAATATCCACAATTTTTTTTATGTTGATGATAAAAGACCTGTGCACTTTTAAAAATAAAGCTTCCGGCAATTTATCTTCAACTTTTTTCAGGGTTGAATGCACCG
This sequence comes from Lutibacter sp., assembly GCA_036781305.1. GTDB lineage: Bacteria > Bacteroidota > Bacteroidia > Flavobacteriales > Flavobacteriaceae > Lutibacter. The sequence continues at coordinate 3,823 of DAIQBF010000015.1, read as the reverse complement.
TATAATTTTCCTTATCGGTTTTAATCAGAATATAATCGCCTTTTGCTTCAATTAAATTGATGCTGTCAAAATTAATTTTCACCAGGCGTTTATAAATATTTACATACAAATCGCTTTTGGAATCATTTTTATCGGGATTGGCCGGCAAATCATGAATTATCTTTTTGGAATTAGAAAACAAGGTAGCCTTTTCAACCGCTTTGTCAAATCGTACTTGGGTGATTGGTTTCTCCAAATAATCCACAATGCAATTGTATTCAAAAGCTTCAATGGCAAAAGTTGCATCAGAGGTGGTTAAAATTACTTTTGGTGGGTCTTTTAATGTTTGCAATAAATCAAAACCCGTAAAAGAAGGCATATGAATATCTAAAAAAATAAGATCAACACTCTGCTGATTTAAATATTTAAGCGCTTCGATGGGATTGCTGAAGCTGGCAACCAAATTCAAATTTTTATTATTGGTGATTAGCCTTTCAATAATTACTCTTGCTATTTCTTCATCATCAATATTAATACATTTCATAGACCTATTTGATTTTCAATTATTTAAACATCCTATTGAAAATGCTCCCAAATACTGTTTGAAGTTTTAAATTATCTTCATAATTTAGGTGTTTGACAGCTATTTCAAGCACAAATATATCATTTAAATGCTTAATTATAGGACAATTCCCCCCGCTTCATTCATTTTATTTTTTTGGAATGGTGAAATAAAATGTGGCACCATTGTTAACTTCGCTTTCCAGCCAAATTTCACCGCCATAAAGGTCTAAAACCCTCTTCACAATGGAAAGTCCCATTCCCGTAGCTCTCTCCTGATAGCCAAGGGTGGTAAAGGTGTTAAATATTTTTTCATGGTATTCTTTTGGAATTCCATGGCCATTGTCTTGAATTGAAAAAGTATATAAATCTTCCGTTTCTTCAACACCAATTTCAACCAAACCAATTTCTTTATTGTTGAAGTTAACGGCATTGCTTATTAAATTATGAAAAACTTGCCGCAACCTTCTTGCATCCGCTTTTAAAACAGGCAATTTGCTTTTTACAACTACACTAATATTATTAGGAATATCTATATTTTGAATCGTTTTGTTGACCAATTCATCAATATCTACAGTGATTGTTTTTAAACTTTTTACACCGATTTCGGAGTAATTAATAATGTCTTCAAGAAATTTATCCATCTTTACAATTTTCTCCTCCATAAGGTTTAAATTGCCAACACTTTCTTCACCAATTTTTTCTCCGCAATCTTCTTTTATCCATGATAATAATGCAGAAAGACTTCTTATAGATGATTTTAAATCGTGTGAAACCAAATGCGCATAGTCATTTAACTGCTCATTTTGATGTTTTAATTTTTGAAGTAAATGTTCTTTTTTATGCATAATGTTAAGCCTTAAGCCTGCACAAATTCATTAAAACACCAATAATCCAGCACCGTTTTAATTGATTCGGAATAATCGCTGAATTTTAAAGGTTTCACCAAATATCCGGCAATGCCAAGCTGGTGACAATCGGTAACATCTTTATGGTCGTTTGATGAAGTTAAAATAACGGTTGGAATATATTTTAAATGATCATTCTTTTTGATAATGCTCAAAAATTCAAGACCATTTATCTTAGGCATATTTAAGTCAAGCAAAATAAGATCGGGCAATGATTCATTTTTATATAAAATATCCAAAGCTTCTTCCCCGTTTTTAGCTTCAATAATGTTGTGAGAACACGCCAATTTTAAAATTGTTCTGTTAAATTTCATGATTTCTATCATATCATCTTCAACCAGCAATATGTTTAAACTTTTTCTCATTTGTAGTCATTAAAAATAATTAGCAAAGATCAATAGATGGTAGCAATTTTTATGAAATTATTCGACAAGTCATAATTAAGTGACGATGAATGGTAACTAAATATCGTTAAACGGGATTGCCATACATTTAAAAATTATTCAACATAAATTTCGTATTAATTCGTTCTTTTGACTAAATTGGTTCAATGAAAGCCGTCACCGTAAAAGAGCTGAAAACAGAATTGTCACATTATTCCCAAAAAGAATTGGTGGAACTATGTTTGCGTTTGTCGAAATTTAAAAAGGAAAACAAAGAACTGCTCACCTATCTTTTGTTTGAATCTTCCAATGAAGAAGGTTATGTGAACAGCATAAAATTGGAAATTGATGAACAGTTTGAATTGGTAAACACAAAAACTTATTACTTCATTAAGAAGAGTATCCGTAAAATTTTACGCAGCGTTAAAACCGCCATTCGCTATTCAAAAAACAAGGAAACTGAAGTGGAGCTCCTCCTCTATTTCTGCAAAAAACTGAAGGATTTTAAGCCTTCAATCAATAAAAATACCGTACTCAGAAATCTGTTTAACAGAGAAATCGCTTCTATCGAAAAAAAGATGCTCGTTTTACACGAAGATTTGCAGTATGATTATGAACAAGTTTTGCAACAATTATTAGACTAAAAAGATAAAAGAGACAAAAAACTTGCCTTTTGGCTGGAGATAAATTGAAAGTTGAAATCGTAATCTAATCTAAAATCGTAAATCGTAAATCGTAAATCTAAAATCATAAATCGTAAATCAAAAATCTCAATTCTAAAATCATAAAACTGTATCTTTGCACAATCGAAAACGATATGAACTACACGTTGCTCTCTTCACCCCTGCAAGGATTTACCGATTTTCGGTTTAGAAATGCCTTTAACAACATTTTTGGAGGAATTGATACCTTTTATTCACCCTATATTCGTTTAAACGGAAAGTTCGAAATTAAACCGGCCTATAAACGCGATTTATTGCCCGAAAATAATGTGGGTTTGGAAGTGATTCCACAAATTATCACCAACGATGCGGAAGAGTTTTTATTCGTTGCCAACTATGTACAGAAACTTGGCTATAAGGAATTAAACTGGAATTTAGGTTGTCCATACCCCATGGTCACAAAATGCGGAATGGGTTCCGGACTCATAAGCAATCCTGAAAAAATAAATGATATTCTTAAAAAAGTTCATACTGAATCCGACATTATTGTCTCTATGAAAATGCGCCTGGGTTACGAAAACACTGAAGAAATTTTGCATGTTTTGCCAATTTTGGAAAAATATCCCATAAAAAACGTTGCCATTCACGCACGTATTGGAAAACAATTGTATAAAGGTGGTGTGCATTTAGATGCTTTTCAACAATGCATCAACCAAACCAGCCTAAAGTTGTATTACAACGGCGATATTACTTCGGTCGCTAAATTTCACGAAATGCAGGAACGCTTTCCAACCATAAACCATTGGATGATTGGTCGTGGACTGATTTCCGATCCTTTTTTACCAAGTATGATAAAAGGAAATACCACACAATACCCAGCAAACAAACTTGAACTATTTAAAAAATTTCACGACACACTTTTCCAAAATTATAGTGAATCTTTATCGGGTTCAACACATCTTCTATTGAAAATGTACCATTTGTGGGAATACTTTTCCGTGCTGTTTTCAAATCCGCACAAAGCCTTAAAAAAGATTAAAAAAGCGAGCAGCATTAAAAATTATCAAACGGCCGTAAAAGAAATTTTAGGGACAGAATGGGATCTGAGATAATATTTATTGTATCGTCTTTTTATTAAATCGTTTTTGCGAGGAAGGTACGACCGCGGCAATCTGTTGTTTAATAAATTTCAACAACCTTCCTAAACTCTCCCTTTTCTATTGTTTTATTTTTTCTATATTTGATGTGCTACTAAAAAAATCGCATTGGTATTTACGGCTAAATTCTAAATAATACAGCAAAAATAATTATCTTTGTTTAATGGGAACAA
>DAIQBF010000014.1:0-26022 GCA_036781305.1 Lutibacter sp. | reverse complement strand
CAAGGGTCATATTCCATGGAAAACGATAGGTGTCTTTTAATCGCATATCCAATCCCCATTCACCGTCAAAACCAATAAGCAACGGAATTTTAGAAATTGATTGGTAATTATTGGTTAAAACAGCCTGTTTTTCAGGAGTTCCCTGCATAAATATCAAGCCGCCAATATGATAGTTCTCGATTAAACTGTCGATAAAAATACGATGTTTTTCATCTTTATTGGAGTAAGCTTGTACCATAAATAACTGGCCGATTTTTTCATCGACAGTCATTTTGTTCAAAATACTGTCCACCCATTTCGTTTGGGCTTTAACATCTTTTGTTTGTAATGGATCCAAGTTTTGTGCTTCCAAAAAAGCGAAATTCAGCAGGAAAATCAGGGATAATATTTTTTTTATCATTTATTTTTTTTGAATTGAGGAATCATTGATTTGACAATTTACATAAACGACATTACCTTCAATAATGAAACCAAAAATAATCAGGAATTATATTTTTTGGAAATAAGGATAAATGAAATTCAAAAAGAACAGCAATAAATTTTTAATTATTAATCACCAAAAACCGTTTATGCCAACTTTTATCGGCCGTCACTTCCCAATTTTGTACAAGATCAGCTTTCTTGGTGAGCATATTGTTAAAAACCACTGTGTTTGAAGTAATTTTTTGCTGTTTGGCATAATTTTGAAAATCGGACAAACTAACAACATTAATATTGTTATTGTCCTTAAAAGAAATATTTAATCTATTGGTTAAATCAACCGCAAATTTTTGTTCAAATTGCTTGATTAAATTCACCAGAGCATCAATGGAACAGCCAGAAACTTCATTGTAATTTTCATCAACCGCTATCACAATAAATTGATTGTATTTTATTTGGTAGGAAGCTTTTAAATCTTCCCCGTGACGTTTCCAGATTCCTATAAAATTTTCTAGATCGCGGCTTATTTCAGCAACTTCATTTTCAGAGAATTCTCTATTGCATTGGTAAATCCAAATTTTAGAGGTGTCTTCCAAACTGTCAAAATTTACTAACATATTATATTTTTTGATTGAATTTATTTTTTAAATCATCAAGGGTCACTTCTTCCCTCTTTGGATACATTCTTTCCTTTATCTCCGCCAATACTTTTTTGGTATATAAAGGGAAATCGGCATTTTGAATCCAGGAAAAATAGCCTTTATCATCCTTTAATACTTTCTCTACTTTATGGTTTTTATATTTTCCGAAGGTAAAAATTTCCTTATTTTCTTTATTAAAAACTATAAATCCGGCCAAATCGGCTCTTTTTATGTGGGTTGAATAATCATTTAAAAATTGAACATCATTTTCTAAATCTTCATATTTATCCAATTGGGCTACTAAAATTTCATAGGTTGCATTGGTATCAGCTTCAGCGGAATGCGCATTGTCCAAATTTTTACCACAATAAAATTGATAGCCTGCACTTAAGGTTCTTTCCTCTTTTTTATGAAATATCACCTGAACATCTATGGAAACCCTATTTTTCATGCTAAAATCAACATTGGCGCGCAACATTTCTTCGGCCAACAACGGAATGTCAAATCGGTTTGAATTGAAGCCCGCCAAATCACATCCTTTAATTATTTCACTTACTTGCGGTGCCAATTCGTTAAAAGTAGGTTCTGTAACTACTTTTTCATTTGTAATTCCGTGAATGTCTGAGGCTTCTTTCGGGATTTCCATTTCAGGATTTACCAGCCAAGTCTTGCTTTCTTTATTTCCGTTCGGAAATACTTTTAATATAGAGATTTCTACAATTCTGTCTTTGGCTATATTAATGCCGGTTGTTTCTAAATCGAAAAATATAATAGGTTTTTTTAATTTTAGTTCCATAGTTTTTTATCTGATTTTCTTTGCAAAGATACCATTTGTAAGATACGAATTATGGATTAACTAAATAGTTTTATAAACTTTTTAACAATTTAAATTCTTCAAAAGGCTTACTCACTTGCCAGTTGCGCTTTATAATTTTCAATTTCCACACGGTATTTTTCGGGTAACTCAGGCTCTTTAAAATGGTATTTCTTTAAGGTTTTCACAATAATATTTGCCACCAAAAAACGGGAAGAAATTTTGTTATCGGCCGGTATTATAAACCAAGGTGCATATGTTGTTGATGTTTTGTTAAGAAGTTCCTGATAACAGAACTGATAATTATTCCAAAGCTTTCGTTCCTTTAAATCCCCGGGAGAGAATTTCCAGTTTTTTTCTTCCAGCCGCAACCTTCTTAACAATCGGTTCTTTTGCTCTAACTTTGAAATATTCAGAAAGAATTTTAAAATGATGGTTCCGTTGGCCGCAATAGTTTTTTCAAATTCATTGATTTCTTCCATTCTTTTATAGTAAAAATCATCTGACAAATCGTCTAAACTTTTTATGGCTGGAATATTTTCACCCAAAATATATTCAGGATGAACCCGCGTAACCAGTACATTTTCATACTGTGTTCTGTTAAAAACGCCAATTTTTCCGCGCTCGGGCAATGCAATATAATGACGCCACAAATAATCATGTTTTAACTCCAATTCCGAAGGCACCTTAAAACTATGAACCACCACGCCTCTTGCATTTACATCTTTAAAAATTTCCTTTATCAAGCTGTCTTTCCCAGAAGTGTCCATTCCTTGAAGACAAATTAATACGGCGTACTTACCTTCGGCATACATCGTCTCCTGCAACTTACTAAGTTCTTTCCTTGCCTTTTTAAGTTTTTTTTTCGCAGCTTCAACGACTTCCATAGCGGTTACTTCGTTTAAATTTACGGTCTCGATTACTTGATAGTTTTTCATTTATAAAAATATTTTTGATAAATATATAAAAATTAAAGGCATAAAAAAACCCCAAATGTTTTGGGGTTTTTTCGTGTTAGTCAGTAGTTATGATTATTAGGTGTTTATTGGCCCGAAACTCTTATAAATGTTGCAAGGGCCGGCAAATTGTCTATTGCCAATTTTTGTGACACATTAATTCTTTTTAGTGAGAAGCTAAATAACTTGCAACACCATCTCTGTCTGGGCTCATTGCATCTTTTCCTTCTTCCCAGTTTGCAGGACAAACCTCGCCATTTTCCTGAACGTGTGAATATGCGTCAATCAATCGTAAAAATTCTTTCACATTTCTTCCCAATGGCATATGGTTAATGCCTTCATGATATACAATTCCTTCTTCATCTATTAAATAGGTAGCTCTGTAAGTTACATTATCACCCTCAACTTGGATCGCTCCAGTTTCTTCATCATAGGTTTCGTTGGTAATGTCCAAAATCCCTAATCTGCTTGACAAATTGCGGTTGCTGTCAGCTAAAATTGGATAGGTTACTCCTTCAATTCCTCCATTGTTTTTTGCAGTGTTTAACCATGCGAAATGCACTTCAGGTGTGTCGCATGACGCTCCAATTACAATTGTATTTCTTCTTTCAAATTCGGGTAATGCTTCTTGAAAAGCGAGTAATTCAGTTGGGCAAACGAATGTGAAATCTTTTGGATACCAAAACAAAATTACTTTCTTTTTATTTTTTACCGCTTCTTCCAATATGTTTATTTTGAAAGTTTCGCCCATTTTATTTATTGCATCTACATTTAGATTTGGAAATCTTTTACCTACCAGTGTTGCCATAATTTATTTTTTTATTGTTTAATTTCTAATTTTATGCAAATATAACCTTGAATACGCGATTTAGAATTATAGATTCGATCCTAATTTTTTATTAAAGCATAAGATTTATTTATAACAAATACCATAATTGAATAGCTGGCTTATAATTGATGTTGCTATTGATTTATTGTAATTATCCTCAACCTTAAAACAAAAAACTACTTGTGTGCAAATAACTTTACGTCATTTTCAGAAACTTCTTTTTCCCCTAAAATTATAAGACGTTCAACAACATTTCTCAGTTCTCTTATATTACCGGTCCAATCATATTCCTGCAACAATTTTATTGCCTTATCAGAAAATTTCTTGACGGCAGTTCCGTGCTCTTCCGCAATTTGTTCGGAGAAAAATTTAATTAAAAGCGGAATATCCTCTCTTCTTTCATTTAAAGAAGGAACGTTTATTAAAATTACCGCCAAACGGTGGTATAAATCCTCTCGAAATTTACCGTCGGCAATTTCCTTTTGCAAATCTTTATTTGTGGCGGCAATTACCCTCACATCAACCTTAATGTCTTTATCGCTTCCCACCCGGGAAATTATATTTTCCTGTAAAACACGAAGCACTTTGGCTTGGGCTGAGAGGCTCATATCCCCAATTTCATCTAAAAAAATAGTGCCGCCATTTGCGGTTTCAAACTTACCAGATCTGTCTTTAACGGCTCCTGTAAATGAGCCTTTTACGTGGCCAAATAATTCACTTTCAATTAATTCAGATGGAATTGCAGCGCAATTTACTTCAACCATTGGCGCTTTAGAACGCTCGCTCTTTTCATGCAACCAATGCGCCACCAATTCTTTTCCGGTTCCATTCAACCCGGTAATTAATACCCGGGCATCGGTTGGCGCCACTTTCTCAATCATTGTTTTAATACCACTAATGGCCGTGCTTGTGCCTATCATTTCGTATTTTTTACTGACTTTGTTCCTTAAAAGAATATTTTGGGCAACGAGTTCTTTTTTATCCAAAGCATTCCGAACCGTGTTTAACAAACGGTTTAAATCGGGTGGTTTTGAAATGTAATCGAAGGCACCCAATCGCATGGTATTTACGGCAGTGTCTAAATCGCCATGGCCGGAAATCATCACAATCGGTATTTCAGGTTTTAATTTTTTGACTTTTTCAAGCACCTCAACGCCATCCATTTTTGGCATTTTTATATCGCACAACACCAAATCATAATCCGATTTCTTGATCATATCAATACCTATCAAACCATCTTCAGCTTCCTCAACCTCGTAGGTTTCATTTTCTTCAGAAATAATTTTATTCAACACTCTGCGTATTGAAGCCTCATCTTCAATAATTAATATTTTTGGCATTTAATATTCGTTTTAAAGAAAATAAATTAACTATAAAGCACTCTATTTTCTGTTCATATTTATTTTTTATCACTTAAATCTTAAATCAAAAATCAATATTTAAGCCATTTATATATTTCCTTATAGGTTGGTTTTTTGCCGTACATTAAAATTCCGACCCTATAAATTTTTGCGGCAAACCAAACCATCCCAATAAAAGTAATTATTAATAGCGACATTGACACAACTATTTGCCACCAAGGCACCCCAAACGGAATTCGCATCAACATTACAATTGGCGAGGTTAATGGGAATAATGAAAAACCGACTGCAATTGGTCCGTGCGGATTTTCAATTACAGAAAAACCGACATAAATGGCAATCACCAAAGGCATTAAAACCGGCATCATAAATTGCTGCGTATCGGTTTCGCTGTCAACAGCGGCACCAATTGCGGCGTAAATGGAGCTATAAACCAAATAACCGCCCAAAAAATAAATAATAAATGAAAAAAACATGGTAAGGATAGGCAAGTTTTTTATTTCTAGCAAAATCACCTGTAAATCGCTATTTGTTGATTTTTGCATTTGCTGGACCATTTCGGGGCTCATTTGTCCTATTGCTGAACTTGAACCTACCGCTTCCATTCCTAAAAATATGGTAATTGCGTACAGTATAAATCCAGCCAAAATTGCCCAAATTATAAATTGTAAAATACCGGCCATCGCATTGCCAATTATTTTCCCCATCATTAATTGAAAAGGTTTTACCGATGAAATAATCACTTCAATAATTCGGCTTGTTTTTTCTTCAATGACACTTCGCATCACGGAAGTTCCGTAAATGATGATAAACATAAAAATTAAATAGCCGAAACCTCCACCGGCTATCATACGAAGCATACTGCCAATTTTTGAAGATTTTTCTCCCGAAAAATTTTCAGCAGCAATGGTTACAGTCGTTTCTATTGCTTTAATTTTATCGACATCAATTTGTAATTGTTCAATTTTTAAGTTTCTTATTTTCTTTTCCAATTTGCTTTCTATACTGCTCAATACAGTTAAACTTGGCGTGTCATTAGAAAAAAATTTGATTCCTGCTGAAAGTTGGCTTAAACTGTCGCTTTTGGGAATGACTAACAATCCGTAATAAAATTCTTTGGTTTTTTCTCTCGCTTCCTCAATACCCAAGCTTGTTAAATTGATGTATTTAACGCCATCTGAATCTGCAAATGCATCTGAAAATTGTTGAGATTCATCAACAAAAGCGACCGTATGTATTTCTTCGCTGTTTTTTTCATTTAAAAAAATGATCAAAGAAAAAAGTCCAAGTGCCATAAGCGGACTCAAAATTGTCATTACAATAAATGACTTGTTTTTAACCTTTGCCAAAAACTCTCTTTTGATTATTAATTTTAATTTACCCATTTCATTTTTTTAGTTGGAAAGTTGAAAGTTTAATTTAATTGAAGAAATTTTCTGTCTGTTTTCCTTTCTCTCTTCACTATTTTCTAGTTATTAGAAGCAACAGATTTTAAAAAGATATCATTTACACTTGGAATAACTTCCGTGAAATGTGTTATCTGCGCTTTATTATTTAAAAATTCAATCAAATCTTTTGAGGTTTCCCCGTTTTTTAAACTGATTAAAAGTCGTAAATCATCGTTGAATGAAATTATTTTGGAATTTTCAACACAAAATTGTGCCTTTATTTGATTTAACAGCAATTCTTTATTTGCAGACAACAAGCCAACTTCAAACTGATTGGTTTTAAATTGCTGTTTGATGTCTTTTAACTTTCCGTCCAGTATTTTATTGGATTTATTTATCAATGCAATATAATCGCACATTTCCTCCACAGATTCCATTCTGTGGGTGGAAAAAATGATGCTTGCGCCTTCATTTCGCAAATTTAAAATTTCATCTTTTATTAAATTGGCATTTATGGGATCGAATCCGCTAAAAGGTTCATCAAAAATTAACAATTTTGGGTTGTGCATTACCGTCACAATAAATTGTACTTTTTGTGCCATTCCCTTTGAAAGTTCCTGAATTTTTTTGTTCCACCAATCGGTAATTTCAAATTTTTCAAACCAGTATTTCAATTTTCTTTTGGCTTCTTCCTTCGACATTCCTTTTAGCTGGGCCAAATACAGGGCCTGTTCGCCAACTTTCATGCTTTTATACAAACCACGCTCTTCCGGCAAATATCCAATATGCTGAATATGATGTGGTTGCAGGATCTCTCCGTCTAAATAAACGGTTCCGCTATCGGGTAAAGTAATTTGATTTATAATTCTGATTAACGAAGTTTTTCCTGCGCCATTGGGACCCAATAATCCAAATATGTTTCCTTTTGGCACCGAAATTGAAACGTTGTTCAATGCCGTAAAACTTCCATAGTTTTTACAGACATTTTCAACCCTTAAAACATTGTTCATGCGGTAGTTTTTGATTCGAGGGACGAAAATATAACTATTTTGCTAAAATTTGGTTAATCTTATTATAAAATTAATACAGCTTTTCAATATACTTTCTTTGAATGGTTTTTATCAATTCCAATGTAGCTTTTGGTTTTACAATTCGCAAAATTTCGGAGATTCCATGATTTACATAAAAAATTCCTTTTGCGATATCGTAATTTGCATCGGAAATGTTGTGCTTTATTTCTTGTGTCAATTTTTTAAACTCCTCCCAACTCATATATCTTGGCATTTTAATATAGTAAACCTCATCTTCATCATGAGAATGATAAATTCCTTTCTCAACTTCATCAACATTGAAAAAACGATTGATTCTTATTAATGCTTCAGTTGCATTAAATTTTTCATATTTTGCAAAATCATAACCTTCCTCTTTATAATATTGCTGAATTTGCCCAATTTCTTGAAAACTGTTTATTCTCTTTAGCCGAATGCCATCTAACTTTCTGGAGCTCATAGTCACCTCACATTTTGCGCCATCCAAATTCAAATTATATTTCTCATTAATTTTTTTGGTGACACGCAGTATTTTTTCGAATGAATTTGGTGTTTTGGTCACAAAAATAATCGATACCGGTTTCACAATTTCCGTAAACCTGCCATAATAATGTTTATATGGATCAGGTACATTGATTACAAATGTGTTAGAAAGCTTGTTTTCGTCAATAGTATCTATTATTTCCTGTATGATAATTTTCCCGAGAAGTTCTTTTGTTGCCATCGTTAAAAAGTTTGTGAATAGTTTTTTAAACTTATTCTTTTTTTTTTAAATAAACAAACAAAATATCAAAACAAAATAATTTAACTTCAATTTATTATGCGCGCATAGTATTTTTTTATATATTTGATACATGCAAAAAGAACAAACTATAGATCACGTGCTTAGAGCAACCTGGCAATCAGTGGCTAAAATGTATAATGAGCAAGCCGCCAACCATGACAGTACCATGGCAATGGCCTTTGTTTTATTGAATATTGACATTGAAAATGGAACGCCATCAACGGCTTTGGGACCGTTAATGGGAATGGAACCTACGAGTCTTTCCCGTATTTTAAAAAATATGGAGGAAAAAAAACTTATTTATAGGGAAAAAAACCCAATAGACGGAAGAGGAATTCTGATAAAAGTTACTGAATTTGGACTTGAAAAAAGAAATGTTTCTAAAGAACATGTCATCAAATTTAATGAAACCGTCAGAAAACATATTTCTGAAGAAAAAATAAATCACTTTTTTGAAGTCACCGAAACCATAAACAAATTAATTAACGACAAAACTATTTTTAACAATAAACCGACCAAATAAAAAATAAATACCATTACCTTATGAAAAGACCAATAAAAAAAGTAGCTGTAATCGGATCTGGTATCATGGGATCCGGGATTGCATGTCATTTTGCAAACATTGGTGTAGAAGTTTTGTTGCTCGACATCATTCCCCGTGAATTAAATGAAGCAGAAAAAGCAAAAGGACTTACACTTGAAAACAAATTTGTTCGCAACAGAATTGTAAACGACAGTTTAAACGCCTCATTAAAATCGAAACCCTCCCCTATTTACAACCTGAAATTTGCCGAAAGAATTTCTACAGGAAATTTAGAAGATGATTTGCATAAAATTAAAGAGGTAGATTGGATTATTGAAGTTGTTATTGAGCGATTGGACATTAAAAAACAGGTTTTTGAAAAAATTGAAAAATTCAGGAAACCCGGCACACTGATAACTTCAAATACTTCGGGGATTCCCATAAAATTTATGAATGAAGGCAGAAGTGCAGATTTTCAGCAGCATTTTGCCGTCACCCACTTTTTTAATCCGCCACGTTATTTAAAACTTTTTGAAGTGGTTCCTGGTCCAGACTGTAAACAGGAAGTTGTCGATTTTTTAATGATGTACAGTGAAAAATTCTTAGGAAAGACTCCGGTTTTAGCCAAAGACACGCCCGCATTTATTGGCAACAGGGTCGGAATTTTCGGAATTATGAGTTTGTTCCACCAAGTGAAGGAATTGGGATTGACCATTGAAGAAGTTGACAAATTAACAGGTCCGGTTATCGGCCGACCAAAATCTGCAACTTTTAGAACCGTTGACGTGGTTGGATTGGATACTTTGGTTCATGTAGCCAATGGAATTTATGAAAACTGTAAGGAAGATGAAGCGCTTGAGTTGTTTAAACTTCCTGAGTTTATTGATACCATGGTTAAAAACAAATGGTTGGGAAGCAAAACCAAACAGGGATTTTATAAAATGGTTGTCGAAAATGGCAAAAAAAATATCCTTTCTTTAGATTTAAATACCTTAGAATACCGCCCAAATAAAAGAGCAAATTTTGCGACACTTGAACTTACCAAGTCAATTGACCATGTTATTGACCGATTTAAAGTATTGGTAAAAGGCAAAGACAAAGCAGGTGAATTTTACAGAAAGAATTTTGCGGCAATGTTTGGCTACGTTCAAAACCGAATTCCTGAAAGTGCAGATGAATTATAGCGAGTGGAGGATGCCATGAAAGAAGGTTGTGGGAGGGAAAATGGTCCGTTTGAAATTTGGGACGCCATTGGCGTTGAAGCTGGAATTGAATTGATGAAAGCAGAAAACTTACCAGTTGCAAAATGGGTAACTGAAATGCTCGAAAGCGGAAATAAAAGTTTTTATACCGTAAAAGAAGGTGCCAAATATTACTATTCAATTCCGTCTAAAAAACAAGAAAAAATTCCTGGGCAAGACAGTTTTATCATTCTTAATAATATAAGAGAAGCCAAAACAATTTGGTCAAATCCGGGCGCTTCCATTCAACATTTAGGCAACGGTGTTTTAAATGTGGAATTCCGTTCAAAAATGAACACGTTGGGTGGTGAAGTTTTACAGGCCATAAATAAAGGAATCGATTTGGCAGAAACAGAATATGATGCAGTAATATTAGGAAACCAAGCAGCCAATTTTTCAGTTGGCGCCAATTTAGGAATGGTTTTTATGATGGCTGTTGAACAGGAATATGATGAACTTAACTTTTCCGTAAAATATTTTCAAGATACCGTAATGCGTTTGCGTTATTCCTCTTGCCCAACCATTCTTGCGCCACACGGATTTACATTTGGAGGCGCTTGTGAAATGAGTATGCACGCCGATAAAGTGATTGCCGCCGCTGAAACTTATATTGGTTTGGTTGAATTTGGCGTGGGCATAATTCCTGGTGGCGCCGGTTCAAAAGAAATGGCTTTAAGAGCTTCAGAAGGCGTTTTAAAAGATGATGTGAAATTGAACAAATTGCGTGATTATTTTATCAATGTCGCTACGGCAAAAGTGGCAACTTCCGCTTATGAAGCTTACGATTTAGGGTTTTTTAAAGAATATAAAGACCTTGTTGTGGTAAACAGAGACCGTCAAATCGCAACCGCCAAACGTCATGCCATTCAATTATTGGAAGATGGTTATACACAACCTATTCCAAAAAAAGCATTGGTTTACGGACAACAGGCTTTGGGAATGTTTTTAGTGGGAACCGACAGTTTGGAAAAAGGAAATTACGCTTCTGAGCACGATAAAAAAATAGCCAATAAATTGGGTTATGTGATGGCAGGAGGAAATTTATCGGAACCGACTTATGTTTCAGAACAATATTTATTGGATCTCGAACGCGAGGCATTTATGAGTTTGTGCACAGAACGCAAAACCTTGGAGCGCATTGAACACATGTTAAAAACCGGAAAACCATTACGTAATTAAAATCCCATCCCAACCTTCCCAAAAGGAAGGAGTAATAAAAGGAGTAATAAAATGTATAATCTTTAAACAAATAACCCGCAAAATCCCCTTTCCTTTGGAGAGGGTTAGGGAGAGGAAAATGAAAACAGCATATATAGTACAAGGATATAGAACGGCAGTTGGCAAAGCGCCAAAAGGAGTTTTTAGGTTTAAACGACCTGATGAACTTGCCGCAGAAACAATCGAACATTTATTGAAGGATTTTCCGCAACTGGATAAAAAAAGAATTGATGACGTAATGGTGGGAAATGCCATGCCGGAAGCAGAACAAGGCTTGAATATCGGACGATTAATTTCATTGATCGGATTAAAAATTGATGATGTTCCGGGAATGACCGTAAATCGATTTTGCGCCTCAGGATTGGAAACAGTAAGCATTGCAGTTGCCAAAATACAATCTGGTATGGCCGATTGCATTATTGCCGGCGGTGTGGAAAGCATGAGTTACATTCCCATGGGCGGTTATCGTCCGGCTCCCAACTATAAGGTTGCAAAAAAAGGTCACGAAGATTATTACTGGGGAATGGGTTTAACTGCGGAAGCCGTGGCAAAACAATTCAAAGTTTCTCGTGAAGATCAGGATGAGTTTTCTTATCAATCGCATATGAAAGCTTTAAAAGCGCAAGCTGAAGGTAAATTCACAAGTGGCATTGTTCCCATCAATATAGAAGAAGTTTATATTGACGAGAACGGTAAAAAACAGGTTAAAAATTATTTGGTTTCTAACGATGAAGGCCCTAGAAAAGGAACTTCCGTAGAAGCTTTGTCAAAATTACGTCCGGTATTTGCCGCCAATGGAAGCGTAACCGCAGGAAATTCATCACAAATGAGTGATGGTGCCGCATTTTTATTGGTGATGAGTGAAGAAATGGTGAAAGAACTCAACATTGAACCAATAGCTCGAATGGTTTCTTATGCGGCCGTTGGTGTTGAACCTAGAATCATGGGAATTGGGCCAGTAAAAGCAATTCCAAAAGCACTAAAACAAGCCAATTTAACATTAAAAGACATTGATCTAATTGAACTTAATGAAGCATTTGCTTCGCAATCTTTGGCTGTGATGCGTGAACTAGACATCAACCAAGACATTGTGAATGTGAATGGAGGCGCTATTGCTTTAGGCCACCCGCTGGGTTGTACGGGAGCAAAACTTTCTGTGCAATTGTTCAACGAAATGCGCAGCAGAAAAAGTAAATACGGCATCGTGACGATGTGTGTTGGGGCAGGCCAGGGCGCAGCTGGAATTTACGAATTATTAAAATAATTTCCACCCAAACCCTCTCAAAGGGAAGGCTGATTAAAATTGAAAATATAAAAAATTAACATTTAAAACCTACTTTCCTCCAGTAGCTATTCCCCCTTCGGGGGATAAAAGGGGGCTTAAAATGGGAACAATAAAAGGAGGAGAATTTCTAATAAAAGAAATTAAATCGGAGGATATTTTTGTATCGGAAGAATTCAATGAAGAGCAAAAAATGATGAAGGATGCGGTTATAGAATTTATAGACCGCGAAGTATGGCCGTACAAAGAACGCTTTGAGAATAAAGATTACGCATTTACAGAAGAAATAATGCGCAAGGCAGGAGAAATGGGATTTTTGGGTGTTTCCATACCTGAAGAATATGGAGGAATTGGGATGGGTTTTGTATCAACAATGTTGGTAACTGACTATATTTCATCTGCCACAGGGTCTTTGGCAACAGCTTTTGGCGCTCACACAGGTATTGGGACTATGCCAATTTACTTGTATGGAACTGAAGAACAAAAACAAAAATACTTGCCACTATTAACATCTGGCGAAAAATTTGGAGCCTACTGCTTAACAGAGCCTGGAGCCGGAAGTGACGCCAATTCAGGAAAAACAACGGCCCAACTAACTGCCGACGGAAAACATTATAAGATAAACGGACAAAAAATGTGGATTTCCAATGCGGGGTTTGCTGAAATATTTATCGTTTTTGGACGTATTGAAAACGATAAAAACATCACTGCTTTTATAATGGATTTTGACAAAAATAACCCGAATGGCGTTACTTTGGGCGCAGAAGAAAATAAACTTGGAATTATGTCATCATCAACCCGTCAAGTATTTTTTACTGACACACTGATTCCAGTTGAAAATATGTTGGCTGAAAGAGGGGAAGGATTTAAAATCGCATTAAATTCTTTAAATGTTGGCCGTATCAAATTAGGCGCTGCCTGTACAGATGCGAGCCGCAGAATTATTACTGAATCAGTTAAATATGGAAATGAGCGCATTCAATTTAAAACGCCAATTTCAAATTTTGGGGCTATTCAGAAAAAATATGCTGAAATGTGCACCAAAACATTTGCGCTGGATGCAGGAAGTTACAGGGCCGCAAAAGACATTCAAAATATGATTGATTCGCTTCTGGCTGATGGAAAATCTCACCAAGAAGCGGAATTGACAGCCTTTAGCGAATATGCCATCGAATGCGCCATACTTAAAGTTTTTGGATCAGAAGTTTCACAATTTGTTTCTGATGAAGGCATTCAAATTTTCGGAGGAATGGGATTCTCCAAAGACACACCAATGGAAAGTGCATGGAGAGACGCGCGGATTACAAGAATTTATGAAGGAACAAACGAAATTAACCGATTGTTAACTGTTGGAATGTTGCTTAAAAAAGCGATGAAAGGTGAAATTGATTTAATGACGCCCGCTATGGAGGTAGGCAATAGTTTAATGGGAATCCCATCGTTTGACACACCAGACTTTTCTGTGTTGTTTTCAGAAGAAAAAGAATTGATTGCGCGATTAAAAAAAGCCTTTTTAATGATTTCTGGAAAAGCCGTACAAAAATATGGAATGGAATTAGACAATCACCAACAGTTGGTTTTGGCCGCTGCTGAAGTAATGATTGAAATTTACATGGCAGAATCAGCGATATTAAAAGCTGAAAAAGTCGTGAATTTAACTTCAGAAAAAGAAGCTGAAATTCAAATTGCATTGGCGCAATTAAACTTATACAACGCTGTTGATAAAATAAACAACTTCGGAAAAGAAGCGATTTTATACTTCTCTGAAGGTGATGAACAACGTGTCATGTTGATGGGTTTAAAACGTTTTACCAAATATGTTAACAATCCAAATCCGATTGCATTGCGAAAACTAATCGCTGAAAAACTAATCGCTGAAAACAAATATTGCTTTTAGGATTTTATCATTTAACAAAATGCCCGTTAAAAGCCGCAACAAAAATGTTGCGGCTTTTTTTATTTAATTCGTTCAAATTAAGCTATTTTTTTGTAATTTTATACTTAATCCCAATACATCATACTACCTCAATTATTTCATCATTAAAACAGCAATTATGAAAAAAGACATTGGAATTTGGATAGACACTCACAAAGCTGTGGTTATCAAACTTTCAAATGGTGAACACTCTGTAAAAACAATTGAATCTCATATTGATACCAAAGTGAGAACACCGGAAGAATCGAAAAAGTATGGAAGATTTAGAGGACATTATATTACTTATGAAAAAAATTGGGCGAATGAAAAGTTAGAACAAACCAACAATTTTCTTAAAATATTATTGAAAGAAATTGAGGATTGTGATACGGTTGTAATTTTTGGACCTTCAATGATGAAAACCATTTTTGAAAAGGAAATTAAAAACAATTTAAACCTAATTGGCAAATTGGTTGGGGTTTTCGATGCAGATTCAATGTCCGAAAATCAAATGGTGGCTTGGGTTAAAAATTTTAATAAAAAATAAAATTTACCTAAAACATACTAATTGGAACAATTTTCGCATATAGCAAACCAATTACTATAATTAGCGATTCCGTATTTTTAACATTTTATGGATTTGAACGCACATAAATTATAGTGTATTTTGAAAATCTGTAATTTACAAACATCATTTCATGCAAATAAAATCGATTTTACTTTCAATTTTACTGCTGTTTTTTTCCCTTTCTTGGGCTCAAAAACCGGGAAAAGATATCATAAAAACAAAAAATGGCACTTTACAAATTCAGCCAATTTTTCACAGCAGTTTGGTGTTAACCTATAACAATAAAACCATTTATGTCGATCCTTATGGTGGCGCAAAATTGTACAAAGGCATAAAACCACCCGACATTATTTTAATTACCGATATTCACGGTGATCATTTAGATTTAAAAACGTTGGATTCTATCGATACTTCAAAAGCTATTTTTATACTTCCTGAAGAAGCAGCAAATAAATTGCCCAAACATTATGGGTCTGAGTTGGTGAAACTTAAAAATAGACAAGGCGTTCACCGATTGGGTTTTTTCATAACGGCAATCCCAATGTATAATTTACCGGAAAATTCAAATTCATTCCATCCAAAAGGAAGGGGAAACGGGTATCTTTTAAACATTGACGACAAACAAGTTTACATCTCGGGAGATACCGGTGATATTAAGGAAATGCGAGCGCTTCAAAATATTGATGTGGCTTTTGTTTGTATGAATTTACCTTACACAATGACTGTAGCTCAAGCCGCAAGTGCCGTTTTAGAATTTCAGCCAAAAATTGTGTATCCTTTTCATTATAGAGGAAAAGATGGATTTAGCGACATTGAAGCCTTTAAAAATTTGGTAAATTCAAAAAATAAAAACATAGAAGTCCGATTAAGAAATTGGTATCCATCCAATTAATTTTTCAGCAACTCTTTTCCAACAGCACAACTCAAACACAATTGCTTGTTGCAATATTCGTTTTTTAACTGAAGCAATGCCTGCGTTTCAAAAGCTGTTTTACTTTTAATGTTGAGTTCGTTGAATTTCGAAATAATCTCGTTTTTTTCTGGTTTTATTTGGGCAATAATGTTAAGTGCCGCGCTTAAATCGGTTTTTCCAAGGCTTTTCAAATACAAAAATTTCATAGGAATAATGGTATTTATAAGCAGTAAATCTATAAACGGTTTCGTGATTTTTTTAACGCTTTTTTTTGAAGAAGTTTCAAATGTGTAATGCGTTTCCCAAAAATTTGAAGTTGCTTTATCAAACAATTCGTAAAATTCTTTGATTTTTTCCGTTTCAATAATTTTAGAAAATAAATTTTGATGTTGGTGATAAACCATTGCCAATTGCGACAAACGAATGGTTGGAAAATTATTTGGCCGCAACCTAAAAAACTGAACTTGGCTAGATGAAATTGGCGTAAGTTGAAATTTCACTTTTAAAAAGTTGTATTCCTTTTTCAATTTTTTAAAATATTCCGACTCATAATCCTTGGAAAGCAATCCTGCCTGTCCAAAAAACAGGGCTTCTAACTGTGCTAAATTATTGGAAACTCTTCTTGTGATAGAAAAATCAAAAGAATTTGCGAAATTCATAAAAGCCTCCGAATTTATCTTCAACCCAAAATTCTTTGCCAACAAAACAAACAATGCAGCTTCCCAATTGTTATTTAATTTTGTGACGCTTTTTTGAATTTGTTCCGCCTTTTTTTCAAGCCTTTCAACATAAAGCCGCTCAAGCCAATTCGTAAAAATAAAAGGATCTATGCCGGCAATGTCTTTTTCGCAGTTGATCCAGCTTTTGTTTTTGCTGAAAAGTTGCTCATAATTGTTCAATAATTCCTTCGAAATATAATTTTTCAATTCCAAAGTGGCGATGGGCTCATTTGTTTTTCTGAAGACTTCAACAGTATGTTCCCAAACTACATGCAAAATTACCGAATCATAGTTCTCATCATTTTCATGATTGTGAACATACCAATCGGACGAATTTAAATGGATTTCAACATTTCCAGCCCAAAGCTGATTATTAATCACCAATTTAGCATTCAAAAAATCGGGTCCTGAATTTAAATTTGCAGTTCCCGCCGAAATAATTTCAATAATTTCACCGTTGGTAGATTCTAAACCTGTCTTTGAAAACAATTTAAGTTTCCATACAAAATGCAGTAAATCTTCTTTCATATGGAAATATTTATTGTTTTTTATAGGTCATATCTGGCTGCCGACAGGCAGGTGTAATTCGCATTTTTTTATCGGTATTTGCATTGAGTAGCCGTTATGCTCATTTCATAGCCATTCAACAACAAATAAAAGTATGCATTTCCTTTCAGTAAAAAAAATAGAATCAGATTATAACGGATTTCAGTATATTTAAATTATTTTTGTTCTTTATAAAATTTAAGTAAATGAACATCATCGAAAGTTTAAAATGGAGGTATGCCACCAAAAAATTTGATCCTTCAAAAAAATTATCGACACAACAAATTGATACCCTTAAAAAAGCGTTTAATTTAATGGCGACCTCATTTGGCTTGCAACCTTTAAAACTGATTATTATTGAGAACAAGAAACTTAAAGAAGAATTTGTAAAATATTGTTATTATCAACGTCAGGTTGCCGATGCTTCTCACCTTTTGGTTTTATGTATTGAAAATGACACCACCACTGAAGCAATTAATGCTTATTTCGATTTGGAAAAAGAAATTAGAGGCACCTCAGAAGAGATTATTTCTAAGTTTAGAAATCGACTAATTGATAACTTCCAAAACAAATCTTTGGAAGAAAAACAAATATCGGCAACAAACCAAGCCTATCTTGCCTTAGGGAATTTAATGATTGTTTGCGCCATTGAAAAAATAGACGCTTGTCCGATGGAAGGTTTTATGTCTGAAAAAATTGATGAATTGTTAAATTTACCGCCACAAAATTTAAAATCCACATTGTTGATGCCTATTGGTTTTAGGGCTGATGATGATTTTATGAGCACTATGAAAAAAGTAAGAAAACCATTAAATGAAACCGTCTTAGAAATATTATAAAAACTTAAACAACAAGAAAATGACAAAAGACATAAGAAATCTTGAACCAAAAGAACTTTGGAATAATTTTGCCGATTTAAACGCAGTCCCGCGAGCTTCAAAAAAAGAAGAACGCGTAATACAATTTATGGTTGATTTTGGAAAAAAACTAAATCTGGATACCGTGGTTGATCCAGTTGGAAATGTGATTATCAAAAAACCCGCTTCAAAAGGCATGGAAAATCGCAAAACTGTTGTTTTGCAATCGCACTTGGATATGGTGCACCAAAAAAATTCGGACACCAATTTTAATTTTGACACAGAAGGAATAAAAATGCTTGTTGATGGCGATTGGGTTCGTGCAGACGGCACAACGCTTGGTGCCGATAATGGCATTGGCGTTGCCGCAATTATGAGTATTTTAGCTTCAAAAACCATTAAACATCCTGCACTCGAAGCATTGTTCACCATTGATGAAGAAACAGGAATGACCGGTGCTATGGGATTGCAGGCCAATTACTTAAACGGTGAAATATTGCTTAATTTGGATACGGAAGAAGATGATGAAATTGACATTGGATGTGCCGGCGGCATTGATGTAACTGCTGAAAACACCTATAATGAGGTTGGGGTCCCGGTAAACAGTTGCGGATTTTCAATTGCCATTAAGAACTTAAAAGGCGGTCACTCCGGAATGGACATTCATAAAGGTTTGGGAAATGCCAATAAAATTATGAACCGTTTACTTTACGAAACAAAAGAATTTATCAGAATTTCGGAAATTAACGGCGGTAGCTTACGCAACGCCATTCCAAGAGAGAGCTTTGCAACTATATCTGTTGCCGATACTAAAAAAGATACTTTTATAAAAAAAGCAAACAAAATTGCAAAAGAAATTAAAGCTGAACTTGCAACTGTCGATCCTAATTTAGAGATTAAAATTTCTGAAGTTGAAAAACCGAAAACAGTGATGACAACCATAAGCCAAAATACTTTGCTCAACACAATTTATGCAGCCCACAATGGCGTTTATAGAATGAGTAATGATATGAAAGATTTGGTGGAAACCTCAAATAATATTGCCCGTGTAATTGTGAAAGATGAAAACATAAAAATCATGTGCTTAACAAGGTCTTCCGTTGAATCCTCAAAATTTGATTTGGCAAATGCCCTAAAAGCCACCTTTGAAATGGCTGGCTATACTGTTACCTTATCAGGTTCCTATCCGGGCTGGAAACCAAATGTAAACTCTGCAGTTTTAAAGCTTTTAACCGAGACATACGAAAAATTATTTAACGAAAAACCCGATGTTGTTGCTTGTCACGCCGGTTTGGAATGCGGAATTTTAGGAACCAACTATCCCGATATGGATATGATTTCATTTGGGCCAACCATACAAGGCGCACATTCACCAGACGAGAAAGCCAATATTAAATCCGCCCAAAAATTCTGGAAATTTTTAATCACTATTTTGGAAAATATTCCACTTAAAAAATAAAATATAAAAGGGGTTGACATGGCGGCCCCTTTTGTTTTTTTATCTCTTTGTTAACAATATAAACTTTCTAAAACCATAAATAATTGTATTTTTACGGCATTAAATAATACTAAATTCTTTTATGGGAAAAATTATTGCAATCGCCAATCAAAAGGGAGGCGTTGGTAAAACTACAACAACTATTAATCTGGCTGCAGCTTTGGGGATTTTGGAAAAAAAGGTGTTGTTAATCGATGCCGATCCACAAGCAAATGCTTCATCGGGGCTTGGGATTGCCATAGAAGAAGTTGAACTTGGAACGTATCAATTGTTAGAGCACTCCATTTCAGCAAAAGAGGCTATTGTTGCCTCAAATTCCCCAAATGTAGATATTATCCCTGCGCATATTGATTTGGTTGCCATCGAAATAGAATTGGTGGATAAGCAAAATAGAGAATATATGATGAAGGAAGCTTTGAAAGAAATTAAAAATGATTACGATTATATTTTAATAGATTGTGCGCCGTCATTGGGATTGATTACCCTTAATTCTCTTGTTGCTGCAGATTCAGTGATTATTCCAATTCAATGTGAATATTTTGCTTTGGAAGGTTTGGGAAAATTGTTAAACACCATAAAAAGTGTCCAAAAAATACACAATACCACTTTGGATATTGAAGGATTGTTATTAACGATGTATGATTCTCGTTTACGCCTTTCAAACCAGGTTGTGGCAGAAGTTAAAAAACATTTCCAAAATATGGTTTTTAAAACCATTATACAACGAAACGTTCGGTTAAGTGAAGCACCAAGTTATGGCGAGAGTATTATCGCTTACGATGCAACTAGCACAGGCGCTGTAAATTATATTAACTTAGCCAACGAAATTCTAAAACTGCATACCAAGGATGGCAAAAGCAATTAAAAAACAAGCGATGGGAAGGGGTTTATCTGCCCTATTGAACAATTCAGACATTACTTCCGCAAACGATAAAAATGCCGATAAACTTGTTGGCAGCATCCTGGAAATAGCATTGGATTTAATTGAAGTAAATCCTTTTCAGCCAAGAAGTCATTTTAACGAAGAATCGTTGCGGGAATTGGCGAGTTCCATTAAAGAACTGGGTGTGATTCAGCCTATTACCATCAGAAAATTAGAAGGAAACAAGTTTCAATTGGTTTCTGGAGAAAGAAGATTCAGGGCTTCAAAATTAATTGGAAATACTACGATTCCGGCATATATCAGACTTGCCAACGACCAAGAAATGCTCGAAATGGCATTGGTTGAAAATATACAGCGCAAAGATCTAGACCCAATAGAAGTTGCCCTAACCTACCAAAGATTGATTGATGAAATTGATTTAACTCAGGAAGAAATGAGCAAACGTGTTGGAAAAAAACGCTCCACAATAAGCAATTATTTAAGATTGTTAAAATTGGATCCAATAATTCAAACAGGAATGCGCGACGGATTTTTATCCATGGGACACGGAAGGGCATTAATTAACGTAGAAAACACAGAAGACCAATTAAGCATTTACGAAAAAATTATTGAGCAAAAATTATCCGTTCGACAAACAGAACAATTGGTAAAAGAATTAAAGGAAGGAGTTGTTGCAAAACCTAAAAAACCGGTTAAAGAAACCAAACTTCCAACGTATGTAAGTAGCGGACAAAAAGCTTTTAGCGATTACTTTGGGCATAAAATTGACATAAAATTATCAGGGAAAGATAAGGGGAAAATTAGCATTCCGTTTCATTCGGAAGAAGATTTTAACCGAATTAAAAAATTATTGGAATAAGTGCTTAAAAAAAAGCTATATATCTATTTATTAATTACTGCCATAACAGTATTCAATAGCTATGCGCAAAAAACTGCCAATCTAAAAATTAAGGATACCCTAAGTTCACCTGGTCCCGAATTTAATATGCTTTCTCCGGCAAAAGCAGCCTTTTATTCGGCAGTTTTACCTGGACTTGGACAAGCTTACAACAAAAAATACTGGAAAATCCCCATTGTTTACGGTGCGATGGGTGCTGGTATTTATTTTTATAAAACAAATAACAGCAACTTCAATAGAGCAAGAACTGCCTACAAATTACGGATTAATGAAAAACCCGATGAATTTGACGGGCTAAACGGGAATATTTTTTTATCTAAAGACGCTTTAGTCTCAGCACAAAAATCATATAAAAAAGACCGGGATTTATCTCTTCTTGTAACCGTGGGTTTATATATATTACAAATTGTTGAAGCGAGTGTCAATGCACATTTATTGCAACATAATGTTGACAGCAATTTATCTGTTTCTCCGCAAATAATTCGAAATGATACGAACCACAAATCAATTGTCGGCGCATCAGTTAATTTTAATTTTTAATTATGAAATGAGCAAACGAAAACATGATGCAAAAACAAATAAGAATATGTGAATTACATATGACCGAATTAAAACAATAAATACTTACATATGAAACGAGCATAACAAATTTTGATACACAAGGGAATGATTAATGGCGAACAGCAGCTGTTACCGCTAAAAAATAAAATGTAAACAGATGAAAATAGCGTTATTGGGTTATGGCAAAATGGGTAAAACAATTGAACAAATTGCGTTGAAAAGAGGCCATGAAATCGTATTGAAAATTGGCAAAGACAGTCTGTATTACGACATTACGGCTGCGGATGTGGCAATAGATTTCAGCATTCCAGCGGTAGCTTTTAAAAATATATCAACCTGTTTAAACAATCATGTACCCATAATCAGCGGAACAACAGGGTGGTTGGCTAAATTCCCTGATGCAACAGCACTTTGCAAACAAAAAAAAGGTGCATTCATCTATGCTTCAAATTTCAGTTTGGGCGTAAATATTTTTTTTGAACTAAATGTCCATTTGGCAAAAATGATGCGTAATTTAGAGCAATACTCTATTTCAATAGAGGAAATACATCACACCAAAAAATTAGATGCCCCAAGCGGTACGGCAATTACTTTGGCTGAAGGGATTATTGACAATACCGACAAAGAAAGTTGGGCTTTGGGTGTAACAAACAAGGATACAGAAATACCAATAACAGCAAAACGCATGGATGAAGTTCCGGGAACACATACCGTTGCCTATAAATCGGCTGTAGATTCTTTAGAGATTAAGCATACCGCACATAGCAGGGATGGTTTTGCCTTGGGTGCCGTAATTGCTGCGGAATGGCTTATTGGAAAAACAGGTGTTTATACCATGAAAGACGTTTTGGGTCTCAAATAACATTAAAAAAAATTTAATTATGACAATGATACAATGGTTTATATTTTTCTTGATTGTTCAGGTAATTCACTTTGCAGGAACATGGAAATTATATGTAAAAGCTGGCAGAAAATCGTGGGAAGCAATAATTCCGGTGTATAATGCCATTGTGCTGCTTAAAATATTAAAAAGGCCAACTTGGTGGGTGATTTTATTGTTTATTCCAATTATCAATTTATTGATGTTCCCTGTAATATGGGTTGAAACCATAAGAAGTTTCGGAAAATACAAAACCATTGATTCAATTTTGGCTGTGATTACACTTGGTTTTTACATTTATTATTTAAACTATATAGCCAACGTAATTTATGTGGAAGACCGAAGCTTAAAATCAAGGACTGAAGTGGGAGAATGGGTAAGCTCCATTGTGTTTGCCATCATTGCAGCAACATTGGTGCACACTTATTTTATGCAGCCTTACACCATACCAACTTCTTCATTGGAGAAATCATTATTGGTTGGCGATTTCCTGTTTGTGAGTAAATTTCATTATGGTGCAAGAATACCAATGACGGTTATTGCTGCACCAATGGTCCATGATTCACTGCCATTAATAAAAGCAAAATCATATTTAAATAGTCCTCACTTACCTTATTTTCGATTGCCGGGTTTTGAAAAAATAAAACGCAATGAAATTGTGGTTTTTAACTGGCCCGTTGATACCGTTCGTTTTTTTAGAGACCATTCAAAAATTCACATAGACAAACCCATTGACAAAAAATCGAACTACGTAAAGCGATGTGTTGGTATTCCTGGGGATTCTTTGGAAATAAAAGAAGGTTATGTTTATATCAATGGCAAAAGAACTGTGCTTCCAGATAGAGCCCTACCTCAATACATGCATAAAGTGGTAACTGACGGACAACAGCTATCTGCCGCTTCCTTAAAAAGATACAATGTCACGGAAGGTCATTTTGCCGGGGATTACTATATGCTTAACCTGACTGATGAAAATGCAGCCAAACTAAAAGCAAATCCAATCGTTAAAAGTATTACAAAGCAAATTGTCCCAAAAGGCACTTATGAACGCGGCGTATTTCCACATAACAAACAATACGCTTGGTCTATTGACAATTACGGACCAATTTATATCCCTGAAGCGGGAAAAACGGTCGAATTAAACGCCAAATCGTTGCCATTTTATAAAAGAATTATTGAAGTTTATGAAAACAATAATTTAACAACAAACGGAGACGAAATCTTTATCAACGGAAAACTTGCCACCACCTATACTTTTAAACAAGATTATTATTGGATGATGGGCGATAATAGACATAATTCTGAAGATGCCCGTTATTGGGGGTATGTTCCTTTTGACCATGTGGTTGGAAAACCTGTATTTATTTGGTTTAGCTGGGACAGTAATGGCGAGGGAATTGCCCAAAAAATAAGATGGGAACGTCTTTTCACAACGGTTCACGGCAGCGGAAAACCTGTTTCGTACTTTTATTATTTCTTAGGCGCGCTTGGGTTATGGTATGCTTTTAGCCTTTTTAGAAAGCGTAAAAAAGCTGAATAATTTCTCATGATTTTATTACAGCCAACCTATTTTTCTCCAATTCTGCAATATGTTGCCATTGCAAATGCTGATGAAATTATTTTTGAAACAGAAGATAATTTTCAGAAGCAAACCTATAGAAACAGGTGCTATATTTATACAGCCCAAGGAAAGCAGTTGCTAAATGTTCCTGTTCAGCATACCAAAGAAATTAAGCAAAAAACAAAGGATGTAAAAATTGATTATAAGGATAACTGGCACAAGCAACACTTAAAAACCTTACAAACAGCTTACAGCTCATCGCCTTTTTATGAATTTTATATCGATGATTTACGACCCGTTTTTGAGAAAAAGAAACATTTTTTGTTGGATTTAAATTTTTTAGCGAACGAAATTATCATGGATGCTTTGCAACTAGAAATTCCTAAGAAAAAAACTACGAAATATGAAAAAGAAACAAAGCTACTGGATTTAAGAATCTTGGCAGAAGACAAACCCAAAATAACCTACAATCTTGAGCGTTATATTCAGGTTTTTTCTGAAAATCATGGATTTATCTCCAATTTAAGCATCTTGGATTTAATTTTTATGGAAGGCCCGAATGCCTTAAATTACTTAGAAAAACAAAAAATCACTTTTTAGTTTGGAAATCACCCGATTTATCACACATTACGGAATGCACTTTCTGCTTCCCGGTGCAATCGCCTTTTATTTCTTTAGAGAAAACTGGAAAAATGTTTGGCTAATCTTTATTTTAACAATGTTGGTCGATCTTGACCATTTATTGGCAACGCCAATTTTTAGTCAAACAAGATGCAGCATTAATTTTCACTTCCTACACTCCTACTATGCCATTGCAATTTATTTCGCGGCACTTTTCTTCAAAAAAACAAGAATTGTAGCTATTGGCCTATTACTTCATATGTTAACTGATGCGATTGATTGTATTTGGGTAAATTAATAAAAGATTAATTTATCTTTTACTAATTTTTTTAATACCTTCGTGCCATAAAATATTTCAAGAAATGTCAGAATTAAAAAACAAAACAATCGCTGAAATTGTAAGCGATGACATCAGCACCGCTTCCGTTTTTAAAAAATACAAATTGGATTTTTGCTGTGGTGGAGGAAAAACGATAGAGAATGCTTGCCAAAAAGCAAACATAAATGTTGATGATGTCGTTAATGATTTACTGAATAATACTTCAAAAAAAGAAGCGCCGAATTTAAATTTTAAAGATTGGAGCGCTGAATTTTTGGCAGACTATATTGTTTATGTTCACCACACTTATATAAGACAAAATCTGCCTATTATCAGTGAATTTGCAGATAAGGTTGCCAAAGTTCACGGTGAGCATGAACCAAAAACCATAGAAATTGCGCAATTATTTTCTTCAATTTCAAGCGAATTGACTTCTCACATGAGAAAAGAAGAATTCATTTTATTTCCTGCCATTAAAGCAAAAACCGATAACCATCATTTTGAATTTGACGAGAAAACTTTTTCATTGATAAAAGACGAACATGAAGAAGTTGGTATCCTAATTAAAAAAATACAGGAATTGAGTTCTGATTTTACGCCTCCGGAATGGGCCTGCAACACCTTTAAGGCACTTTATTTTAAACTTGAGGAATTTACCAACGATTTATACCAACATATCCATTTAGAAAACAATATTTTATTTCCAAAAGTAAAAAAATTATAATGAAACCCCTTAAAGACAAAAGAGGCTGCTTAAACATTTGTTTAAACAGCCTT
>DAIQBF010000013.1:19411-26570 GCA_036781305.1 Lutibacter sp. | reverse complement strand
AAATGTGATGTCCAGTAGTAATTACAATTGTAACAACTTACATTTTTTTATGCATTTTTTCTAGAACAAATTTTAGGCTGTTATTTTAATTTTTTTATTTTTCTGTTTTTTTTACCAATTAAAAAAGCTTTTCCCAAAGAATCAACATAAGTATTCACCAATGGATGCTTGTCTTTTTCAACAGTAATAATTGGTTTGTCAGTATGTTTATAATCCCGATGCAAGAAAACCAACAAGCTTTCCGCATCTAAAGAACTGTATGAAGTTGTATTTGGTTTGTCTTTAAAATGACAGTCGGAACATTGCAGTTTTACCGCTTGTTCAGCGTGGGTATATTTTTTGCCGTCGCCCATTACTTCGTGTGAAGAATGGCAATCCACACACAACAAACCTTTATTGTGATGCAAATCTTCTCCTATATATTTATAGACCCGTTTGTCTTCAAAAACTTTAAAGCCTTCTTTATTATTCATATTATTCACATCCTTCTCATCCAACAAAGTTTCCTGCCAGCCTTCATAATTGGTTGAAATTCTGCTTGAGCGGCTATGACATCCAAAACAATGTTCATTTTTCACAAATATATTTGTGGCAGGATGAAATTTTGGCAAATCCTTTTTGTTTGAACTCAAATACTTTTGTAAATCGTTTTTTGCTTCTTCAGAATAATTTAAATGACAAGCATTGCAACCTCCACCCCTACTTAATTGCGTAGTAGGACCATATTCCTTCTTTTCTGCGCCCAAATGACAATTGGCACATAAATCCCTAATATGTTTATCGGCTGCAGAGTTTTTAATATCCTTAATATGATAATGATTATCTGGAGTATTAGCCTCTCCAAAGATATATTTATCCACTGCGACCAGACCACTATTGGTGGTCATTAAAGAATTTTCGATTTTGGACAATTCATTTGGATGGCATTTTCCGCAGGTTTCTTTGGCATCAACCAAATTTCCCGGAATTAAAACCATTCCTTTATGAGAATCTTCTTTATCTAAGGTATTGGGATTTCCCAAATGACAACTTATGCAACCAATGAGTTCCGGATTGTGATAATCAGAATCTCCTTTAGTGCCCTCATGGCAATTTTGGCAAGATTCTTTACCTATATTTTCAATTTTGATATAGTCCTTTGCTTCAACAAAACTTTTCTGAAAATAATTTTTATTATTTAAAATGAGTAAAACGGCAAGAAGCGCAATTACAAAAGAAAAACCAACAATTTTTTTATATTTCATTTTCATCATACAATTATGAAACAAATTTACAATAAATAATATTTTAACTTCTAATGACGGTTAAAATGCGTTTTAAATGTAATTCGTTTTAAAAGAGATTATTAGCTTAATAATGCAACTTTTGTCACATATACAATATTGATTATCAGTCCGTTAATGTAACAAATGTTACTGCATTTAGCATTATTTAATGACATTTATCAGCCTATTGGCTTCCATGTGTAAATATCTTTACAACTGAAATAAATTAGAAATAAATTATCATACTTATGACTACTTCAAGAAGAAAATTTATCAAAATTTCTGCTTTAGGAATAGGGGCTGTAGCAGCATCAACAACTGCAATAAATATGTTTGGAGCAAATTCATATATTGATGAATTGGTTAAACAAAGCGTTTCCAAAAAATTTAAAAGAACCGCCACCTATTGCGAAGTTTGTTTTTGGAAGTGCGCTGCTTGGGCATATACAAATGAAGACGGAGATGTTAAAAAAATTATTGGTAACCAAGACGATCCACATTGTTACGGGCGCTTATGTCCGAGAGGAACAGGAGGCGTTGGAATGTATAATGATGAAGACCGACTTAAAACGCCTTTAATCAGAACAACCGTAAATGGCGAGCAAACTTTCAGAAAAGCAAGCTGGGATGAAGCCCTCGATCTAATTGCCTCAAAATTCAAAGGCATTAAAGAAACATATGGTGCAGAATCTATTGCTTTACTTAAACATGGCGCACCCGGTTCCCATTTTGAGCATCTGTTTAAAGCTTTTGGATCGGATTCTATCGGTGAACCAGCTTATGCACAATGCAGAGGGGCACGTGAAACAGGCTTTAGTTTAACTTTTGGGTCCTGGATAGGATCACCGGAGCCTACTGATATTAGAGACACAAAATGTTTGGTGCTTATTGGATCGCATATTGGTGAAAATATGCACAACTCTCAGGTTCAGGAAATGTCGGACGCAATAGACAATGGCGCCACCATTATCACAGTTGACCCAAGACTTTCAACCGCGGCTAGCAAATCAAAATTTTGGCTTGCCATTAAACCGGCAACCGATATTGCTTTAATGCTTTCTTGGATGAATGTTATCATTGAAGAAGGTATTTACGATAAAGAATATATTAATAAATATGCTACAGGTTTTGACGAATTAAAAAGACATGTGAGCCAATTCACTCCAGAATGGGCTTACGGAATTACCACCATAAAACCTGAAGTGATACGAGAAACTGCAAGAGCTATGGCAAATGCCGCTCCTTCTGTAATTATTCACCCAGGTCGCCATGTTTCGTGGTATGGTGATGACTCCCAAAGAGCAAGAGCTATGGCAATTTTAAATGCCTTGCTGGGTTCTTGGGGAAGACGCGGCGGATTCTACTTTAAAGAAAGCATTAAAGTTCCTGATTTTCCTGCTCCTGCTTATCCGGAACCTAAATGGGGATGGAGAGAAATTGGTGAAAAATATCCGTTGGCGCAAATGGGAATTACCACTGAAATCATGAAATGTGCGTTGCCGGACAACGATAACAAATATCCCGTAAAAGCATTAATGGTTGCAGCCACAAACATCACCAAGTCAATACCGAACAAAATCCTATTGGAAAAAGCGATAGATGCATTAGATTTCATGGTTGTTGTTGATACCATGCCGATGGACGTAACCGGGTATGCCGATGTTGTTTTGCCGGAATGCACTTATTTAGAGCGTTACGATGATATTCGTTCCGCAACCAATAGAGAACCTTCCATTGCCATTAGAATTCCAGTTGTTGAGCCAAAATACGATTCAAAACCTGCTTGGTGGATTGCCAAACAAATTGGAGAGCGTTTAGGTTTGGGCGCGTATTTTAATTATGATGATTTTAAAGAAGTGATTGAATGGCAGTTAAAAGAAATGGGAACTTCTTTAGAGGAAATGGAAAAAATTGGTGTTAAAAATTATCCTCGCAAGTCTGGACCAACGTATTTAAATGAGGAAGAAACGTATCATTTCCCAACAGATAACGGTAAAATTCATCTTTATTCCCAAGAGTTAAAAGATTTAGGTTTTGACCCAATGCCAAATTACACAAAACATCCCGAACCTCCTCAAGGTTTTTACAGGTTAAATTATGGAAGAGCGCCTATGCACACTTTTAGCAGAACCGCAAACAACCCTAATTTAAACGACTTAAAAAAAGAAAATGACCTTTGGGTAAATCCGAAAGTTGCCAGAATAATCGGTTTAAAAGCCGGTCAGGAAGTTTGGCTAAAAAATCAGGATGAAATTATTTCAACTTTTTCCATAAAAGTGAGAGTTACCGAAAGAGTTCGCTGGGATTCTGTTTATATGGTTCACGGCTTCGGACATCAAAATAAAAAATTAACCCGGGCCAATGGTAAAGGGATAAACGATACGGAACTAATTACAAATGTAATGACCGACCCAATTATGGGAGGAACCGGAATGAGAGGAAATTTTGTTGCAATTTTAACTGAGAACCCACATAAAAATACTGAGATATGAGATATGCAATGATAATTGACACACTAAAATGTGTTGGATGTAGTGATTGCGTTGTTGCTTGTCAAACTGAAAACGACGTACCTATTGGGTATTGCCGAGATTGGATTACAGAAACCGTTAATGGTTCCTATCCAAACCTTGATTTAGAATTAAAATCAGAAAGATGCAATCATTGCGACAATGCGCCATGCGTAAGATGTTGCCCTACAGGTGCAAGCCACTCGGTTGCTGGGGGAATTGTAATGGTAACTGCAGATGAATGTATTGGCTGTGGCGCATGCATAGAATCTTGTCCTTACGATGCACGTTACCAACATCCAGATGGTTATGTTGACAAATGTACCTTCTGCCATCATCGATTGGAAAAAGGACAACTTCCCGCTTGTGTATCTGTTTGTCCTACCAAATGTATGTATTTCGGGGATTTAGACAATCCAAACAGCGAAGTTTCTCAGTTGCTAAAAAACAGAAAACACAAAACATTGGCTCCTGAAGCGGGAACCAACCCACACGTTTTTTACTTAATTTAATATTAAAATTATGCAAGAAGAATTATTTACAAGCGGAAGAAATATTCCAAATATAGATCCTTCATTACAAATATGGCATTGGCCTATTTCACTCTATTTATTTTTAGGTGGGCTCGCTGCTGGAATTCTGTTTTTTGCAGCCCTATTTTATGTGTTGGGAAAAGAAAAAGAATATCCAGCGGCTGTTAAATTTGCCTCAATCATACCGCCAATAGCATTATCAATAGGATTGTTGGCTTTGGTATATGATTTAACGCATAAATTATACACTTGGAGATTATACACAACTTTTAGAATTGAATCGCCAATGTCCTGGGGAGCCTGGGTTTTATTGGCTGTTACGCCACTTTCATTTTTGTGGCTCTTCAGTTATTATGCTGAAATCTATCCAAAAACAGAAGAAAAATTACAGTTGTTGAAAAAATTCAAATTTTTGGCAAGGTTTGAACAATTCCTAAAAGACAATAGGTTATACATCGCCTATGCTTTAATTCCTTTAACCTTGGTTTTGGGTGTTTATACAGGTATTTTACTTTCGGCTTTTAATGCAAGACCGCTTTGGAACAATGCCATTTTAGGGCCGTTATTTTTAACATCGGGTCTTTCAACAGGTGCTGCCGCTATTATTTTGATGGCAAAAACCAAACAAGAAAAACATTTGTTCGGCAA
Organism: Lutibacter sp.; assembly: GCA_036781305.1. Lineage (GTDB taxonomy): Bacteria > Bacteroidota > Bacteroidia > Flavobacteriales > Flavobacteriaceae > Lutibacter. The sequence goes on along the minus strand of DAIQBF010000013.1, from coordinate 21,614 downwards.
AATAGATTTGGGATTAATTATTATTGAATTGGCTTTAATTGTCCATATGATTATGGGATATTATGCCGGCTCACAAGTACAGCTCGAAGCCATGCAGTTATTGGTTGGCGGTGATTTTACGCTTATGTTTTTTGGTTTTGTGGTGCTTCTCGGATTGATAATCCCCGCAACACTTGAACTCATTGAACTTATTGGCTATAAAGTTCCGGTAATAGTACCTGCTATGTTGGTTATTCTGGGCGGGTTAATATTTAGATTTGTAATGGTAGAGGCCGGACAATTAACACGTTTCCTTTATTAAAAAAAGTAAATCATGACAAAAGACAAAAAACAAAAAAACAGACACGTTTATTGGAATCCTTATTTTGGAGGTTTTATTTTCGGAATTTTAATTCTTTTCACATTTTATTTAACAGGCAGGGGTTTAGGGGCAAGTGGGGCCATGAAAAGCAGCGTTGTTTCAATTGTAGGTTCCATTTCTCCAACGCACGCCCAAAATAATGCTTATTACAGTAAATTTATAGAGGAAGATAAATCACCTTTGGACACCTGGCTGGTATTTGAAGCATTGGGTGTATTAATTGGCGGATTTATATCTGGTGGCTTAAGCGGAAGAATTGGTTGGAGAATTCAACATTCACCAAAAATCACAAGTAAACGAAGACTCATCTTTGCTTTAGGAGGTGGTGTGTTATTCGGATTAGGGGCACAAATTGCCCGTGGCTGCACAAGTGGCGCCGCATTGAGCGGAATGGCCGTATTATCAACTGGCGGATTTGTAACTATGTTGGCCATTTTTGGTTCTGCTTATGCATTCGCTTACTTTTTTAGAAAAAATTGGATTTAATTAATAAAAAATAAAAAAAATTATGGGACCATTAATTCCTAACGGTATAATCCCTATTGAATGGGATAGTATAATTGCCATATTAATTGGCATTGTTTTCGGATTTATTTTAGAATCCTCCGGATTTTCATCATCCAGAAAACTCGCCGGCGTTTTTTACGGCTATGACTTTGCAGTTTTAAAAGTATTTTTTACCGCTGCAGTAGTCTCTTTAATTGGGCTTTATTATATGGATTATCTTGGCTATTTAGACATCACTCAATTATATGTTCACCCAACTTATTTGTGGGGAGCAATCATTGGCGGAATTATCATGGGTGTGGGTTTTGTGGCCGGAGGTTTCTGCCCCGGAACAAGTTTATGCGCAGTGGCCATCGGTAAAATAGATGCCTTCGTTTATGTGGGCGGAATTATGGTGGGAGTTTTCATCTTTTCGGAATTGTTCCCGCTTTTAGAACCAATTTACGACGGGTATTTTTATGGCAATATAACTTTGCAAGACTCATTGGGAATTAATCCATATTGGGCTATATTTATATTTTCCATTATTGCAATTGTGGCATTTGTAATAGCTGATATGGTGCGTAAAAAACAAAAAAAAATATTTTACTAATTATACAACAACACCATGGTTAAAAAAAAGATAGCGAAAGTATTGGCTTTCAGATATAAAATATTGGCGGCAATCTTACTTATACTTGCCGGCGGATTGGTTTTATTGCCAAAGTACCAAAAACATGAAGGCATAAAGCCCCAAGAATTGTTGAGCAATGTAATTAGCCCTGAAAGATATATCACAACAGATCAGTTGGCCCATAAATTAATCAATCAGGATCCCTCTTTTATATTGATTGATGTAAGGGATGAAAATAGTTTTGAAAGTTATACACTTCCAAACGCCATTAACATTCCGCTCAAAAATTTATTAGATGAGGATTCAAGATCATATTTAAATCAAAATCAATTTGATGTGGTGCTCTTTTCAAATGATCATTTTTATGCAGATCAGGCGTGGATACTAAGTAATCGTTTAGGATTTAAAAATATTCGCGTTTTAAAAGGAGGCCTAAACAATTGGTTTACAACAATTATCAATCCGATGAAGCCTTCTGAAAATATGCCTGCCGAAACTTTTGATTTGTATTCAACAAGAAAAGCCGCAAGCATGTATTTTGGCGTAGTGTATCCTGAACAGGCTAATTTAGCCGAATCTGAAACAAAAACAGAAGCTCCAAAAAGAGTGATCACAGTTCAGAAAAAGAAGAAAAGAGCTGCTGAAGGCGGTTGTTAATTTTTTTTAGAATTTTAAAATATACTTTATCAAATGAGCATAACTATAATTTGAAGCAAACTTAT
>DAIQBF010000013.1:1600-19401 GCA_036781305.1 Lutibacter sp. | reverse complement strand
AATTAGAAAAAACCAAACGCATATCAATAGCTGCAGTACTTTTTATACTGGCAGTAATTATAGGGCTTTTAGCCTATAAAAGACCAAAATATATCTATGCCGTCAATACCAAAAGCACCCTTGAAAAATTAACAAGTGACAATTATTTAATCACCTTAAATGAGCTAAACAACCCTGATTTTGTATTAATTGATATCAGAAATCAGTATGAATTTGAAAAAGGCCATTTAGAAAATGCCATTAATATTTATGCCGCTGAAATTTTAAGTGATGAAAATTCAGGTCTTTTTGATGAATTAAAGAAAACCAATAAAACGGCAGTTTTGTATGGAAATAATCCACAAGAAGTGAATGCCCCTTTTCTTATTTTATATCAGTTAGGCTATAATAATATTAAATTGTTGGCCATTGAAAACAGTTATTTGCAAAATAAACTGATCACAAAAAACAGTGCTATAGAAAAATCTCGAGCCGATATAAGCACTTTTATTAACGAATCGCGTGAAAATGCTTCGATTAAGCCTATAACTGAAGACATCGTAAAAGCTCCAAAAAAGGTAATTACCATTAAAAAGAAAAAGAAAGCTGCCGCTGAAGGCGGATGTTAGTTTGAGATAAAAAAAACTCCTGATTTAAGTCAGGAATCTTCTTATTTATATTGCTTATTTTTACTAACACTTCATTTATAATTTATTATTATGAACACAGACAAGGTAATGTTAAGGCAAAAATTAGAAGATTATTATTCGAAAATTTTTGAAAAAGAACTCATAAACGAAATTGTTGACTCCGGAATATATCGAAATCTGGGAAGTGGTGAAACGCTGATTGATATTGGCGATAAAATGACTCATGTGCCATTGATTTTAAGCGGAGCCGTAAAAATTATTCGCGAAGATAAAAAAGGCGATGAAATAGCTTTATACTTTCTGGAAAGAGGTGATACCTGTGCCATCTCATTTGTAAATTGCATTAACAGCAGCAAAAGTATGTTCCGAGGAATTGCCGAAAAAGAAACCGAAGGCATCTTTGTGCCTGTTTCTAAAATTGACGATTGGTTAACAAAATACAAATCCTGGCGCCATTTTATTATAGACAGTTACCATATGCGCTTAATTGAAATGGTGGAATCTATTGACAGTTTGGCATTTATGAAGTTAGACGACAGGTTGCTAAAGTATTTAACAGATAAGGTTAAAATAATGCAAAACAATACTTTAATTATTACCCACCAAGAAATCGCCGATGACATAAACACTTCGCGCGTAGTCGTTTCCCGTTTGCTTAAGGTTCTTGAAAACGACGGAAAATTGATTATTCGCCGAAATAGAATTATTATTGAAGATATTTAAAATCCCATTCAAAACTTCTTTTTTTGGATGAAAAAACCCAATTTATCTTCTAATTTGGGCATTCCCCCGCCGAAAAGGCGGGGTCGGGCTTTCCGTTCCAATCTTTTTCGGCGAAAGGCCAAAAAAGTATTTCCACTACAATCCCTAATGCATTTTAGCTAAGGTATCTTAACATCAATCATTTTTAAATAATCTGTTTCAGAAATTATTGGAATATTTAAATCTTCTGCTTTATGGCGCTTGCTCGGTCCCATATTTTCGCCCGCCACAACAAAATCCGTTTTCTTGGAAATAGAACTTGCCGCTTTTCCCCCATTGTCTTCAATGGATTTTTTTAAATCGTTTCTTTCAAAATGGGTGAACACGCCAGATACCACAAAAGTTTTTCCTTGTAAAATAGCCGTTTTACCTACTTGTGATTCGGCAGTTACTTCCATTTGCACCCCGTATAATTTTAATCGATCAATCAACTCAATATTAATTGGATTGGCCGAAAAATTAATAATGCTTTTTGCGATGATGTCACCAATTTCATCCACAGAAATCAATTCTTCAAAAGAAGCCTGCAATAAATTATCTATAGATTTAAAATGCTTTGCCAACTTCTTGGCCACGGTTTCCCCAACAAACCGAATTCCCAAAGCAAACAGCACTTTTTCAAAAGGCACTTCTTTAGATTTCTCTATTCCCGCAATGATATTTTGTGCCGATTTTTCGGCCATTCTTTCCAAGGGAATAATTTGTGCTTCCTTTAATTCATATAAATCGGCATAATTGTGAACCAATCCTTCTTTAAATAAAAGCTGGATGGTTTCCGCTCCCAATCCGTCTATATTCATCGCTTTTCTGCTTATAAAATGCTGTATTCTGCCAGTAATTTGGGTGGGACAGCCATATTCATTCGGACAGAAATGTTTGGCGTCGCCTGCTGCCCTAACCAATTCCGTACCGCAATCCGGGCAATGCGTAATGTATTTTGTGGCTTGGGAATCTTTCGGTCTTTTGCTAAAATCAACGCCTACTATTTTTGGAATAATCTCTCCGCCTTTTTCCACAAAAACGGTATCGCCTATTCTAACATCCAATTTTTCAATTTGATCGGCATTGTGCAAAGAGGCTCTTTTTACGATGGTTCCCGCCAATTGAACCGGTTCTAAATTCGCCACTGGAGTTATCGCCCCAGTTCTTCCAACTTGGTAAGTTATTTCATTTAAAATGGAACTTTCCTGTTCTGCTTTAAATTTATAGGCAATTGCCCATCTTGGCGATTTTGCGGTGTATCCCAATTCATCCTGCTGCGCCAAACTGTTTACCTTTATCACCACGCCATCGGTTTCATAAGGCAATTTGTGCCGTTTAGTGTCCCAATTTTCAATAAAAGTAAAAACCTCATCTAAGTTTGAACAAATTTTGTTGGTGTCAGGAATTTTAAAACCCAATTTTTTGGCCATTTCCAAGGCTTCAAAATGCGTTCTATTCGGATTTTTATTGGCGACTACGTGATACAGCAAACAATCTAACGGTCGTTTGGCAACTTCAGCACTGTCCTGCAATTTTAAACTGCCGCTCGCTGTATTTCTCGGATTGCTAAATGGTTCTAATCCAATATCAATTCGTTCTTCATTCATTTTATTGAATCCGCCGAGCGGTAAAATTATTTCGCCCCGAATTTCAAAATCATCAATTGGGTTTTCTTTTAAAACAAGCGGAATTGACCGAATTGTTTTAATATTTGCGGTGACATCATCGCCCTGATAACCGTCGCCACGGGTTACGGCACGCTGCAAAACGCCATTGTTGTAAGTTAAATTAATGGAAGCGCCATCATATTTTAATTCGCAAACATATTCAACTTCATCTGTGCCCAATATTTTTTTAATCCGCTTTTCCCAGTCCGAAATATCTTCTTTTGAATAGGAATTATCCAAAGAAAACATCCTGTTTTTATGAACAACGGTATTAAAACTTTTAATGATTTCTCCTCCAACTCGCTGTGTTGGCGAATTCGGGTCAAAAAATTGTGGGTTTTCAGCTTCCAGTTTCTCCAATTCCTTCAATTTTAAATCGAATTCCAAATCGGAAATGGTTGGTTTGTCCAGCACGTAGTAATTGTAATTGTGCTGATTTAATTCATCTTTGAGCTGCTTTATTTCTTGTTCAATATTACCTGTCATATTCATAAAATTCTTCGATAAAAGTAATCATATTTTTTTGATTTTTTATCTATGAACACATTCACTCTTTTCAACTTTTTTTGCTTTCATAACTTATTTATGTGCCTTTCAAGGTAACTTTATAAGAAATTAAAAGCTGTTTAAAAATAGTGATAAACCCATAATTAAAACTTGGCGCTTTGCCGGGTGTAGAATCGACTGTGGCAAATATATGCGAAAACAGATGGGAGCTTTAGATATGCCTCCAGTAGCTAAATTTTTAGAAATGATCACAGCTAGCAGAGGTAATATTTATGCTTGCTCTTGGTCTGTTTAAATGAACTAAAAGGACTTTTCGGAAGAGGTAAAGGATATTATCAAAATCGGTGAATTTTATGAATTATGTGACGGAACAGAACCCAAATCATTTTTACATAACTCCTTATAAACTTAAATTAAAAAAAGGATATTTGTAAAAAACATCCTTTTTTTAATTTATATAACCACCACAAAATAAACTTTCCTTATTTGTGGTTTTTAATAATAATTAAATCGTCTTACTTTTGAAATGTAACGGGCCAGTCTGATTACCTGATGGGTGTATCCAAATTCATTGTCGTACCAAACATATAAAATCACATTTTTGCCGTCATTGCTGGAAATGGTAGCATAACTGTCGAAAATTGCCGGCGCGGCTGTTCCCACAATATCTGAAGAAACCAGTTCGTTGCTTAAAGAATATTTAATTTGCTCCACCAAATCTCCTTCCAAAGCGTATTTTCGCATAATTCCATTGATGGTTTCCTTGCTTGCCGCATTTTCCAATCGCAAATTTAAAATAGCCAAAGATCCGTTAGGAACCGGGACACGAATGGCATTTGAGGTTAACTTTCCCTCAAAAGAAGGCAATGCTTTAGAAACTGCGCTTCCTGCGCCAGTTTCGGTAATCACCATATTTAATGCCGCCGCTCTTCCCCTTCGGTATTTTTTATGCATATTATCAACCAAATTCTGGTCGTTTGTATAGGCGTGAATGGTTTCTAAATGTCCATATTTAACGCCAAAATTATCTTCAATAACTTTTAAAACCGGCGTAATTGCGTTAGTGGTACAGGAAGCTGCAGAAAAAACATCAACTTCATTCGGATTGTATTCCAAGTGATTTACGCCGTGAACAATATTTGGCACTCCTTTCCCCGGTGCCGTCAACAATACTTTTGAAACGCCTTTCGCTTTTAAATGTCGGCTCAAGGCTTCTTTATCCCTAAAAGCACCAGTATTGTCTATAACCAAGGCATCAGAAATTCCATACGCCGTATAATCAATTTCCTCAGGGGCATTTGCGGAAATAATATTGACAGTCAATCCATTAATGATTAAAGTGTTTTTTTCAGCATCGATAGTCACTGTACCTTTAAAATCTCCGTGAACCGAGTCATTTCTTAATAATGAAGCTCTTTTTTCCAATATGGATTCTGTAATTTCACCACGCGTAACAATGGCTCTCAATCTCATTAAGTTTCCTTTTCCTGTGCGCACCATTAATTCGCGGGCCAATAAACGGCCTATTCGTCCAAAACCATAAAGCACCACATCTTTTGGTTCAATTCCATTCGAATTTTTCGCCTCTTTTAATTTGTCTTCAACAAAATCTATTATGGATTCCGGCTCATCATCCATATGAAATTCATAAACCAATTTTCCGATATCCAATTTTGAAGGCGGCAATTGCTGATTTTTAATTTCATGTGCAATTTCTACGGCATCAAAAATTGAAATTGGCTTTTCCACAAAATCGCTGGCATATTCAATCAGGCTCAAAATCTCACTAACATTTCGATCGATTAATTGGTTTCTGAATAAAACCAATTCTATGGTATCATCATACCATAAATCGCTAATAATTCTAATTAATTCAACTGCTGCCTTTCTTCTTTCGGCTTGAAAAGCAAGTTCTTTTTCGTAAAGTTCGTTAAATGACATACTAAAATTGTTTCGTTAAAATTTTCTGCAAAAGTACCTATTTCAAACGATTTCGCAATACATTTTTCAACTAAAAATTATCGCTTAAAATAAAGAAAGAGGCTGTTTTTTTAGACAGCCTCTTTTCAAATCATTATCAATTAAATTATTTAAATATAAAATGCTCCTGTTCGCCTTTTAAATTCATCATTTCTATTCGCAATACTTCACCGCTCGATTTATTGGCAATCATATTGTTTACGTCATCAATAGAATAGACTTTATTATTGTTAATTGAAGTAATTACATATCCTTTTTTAACGCCATAATACAACAATTCTTTATTTGTGATATCCATAATTCTCACTCCATTAGAGATATTAAGTTTCTTTAAGTCCTCTTTAGATAAATTTTCCAAGTCTAAACCCAAAGCGGAAACTTTTGCGATTTCCTGTTTAATTAAAGTCACATTTGCATCTTGCATTTTACCATTTCTTAAAAAAGCGACATGAACTATATCATTAGGTCTTTTTGAGCTTATATAACCATTTAAATCGGCAAAAGAGGCAATTTTAACATTGTCTAATTTCACAATAACATCGTTGGTTTTTAATCCGGCTTTTTGTGCCCCGGAATTTTTAATTACGTTTGATATGTAAAATCCATTGGTGTTTTCAATATTTAATTTATCTGCCAATTCACTATTCAATTCAACGCCGTTTATACCCAAAATTGCTTTTTGCACATTTCCGAATTCCATCAAATCCTCAATCACTTTTTTAGCGATATTGGAAGGAACCGCAAAAGAATAACCCACAAATGCACCTGTCATGGAAGAAATTGCGGTGTTAATTCCAATCAATTCTCCCCTGGTGTTAACCAAAGCACCGCCACTGTTACCGGCGTTTACCGCAGCATCAGTTTGTATAAATGAATCTATGCTGCTAGTGCCTTCTAAATCCCTTCCTTTGGCACTTATAATACCTGCAGTTACGGTAGAGGTTAAATTATATGGATTTCCAACGGCCAAAACCCATTCGCCCACTTTTACGGCATCAGAGTCACCAAGCGTTATGTACGATAAATTTTGGGCGTCGATTTTTAGCAATGCGATATCACTTGTAGGATCAGCGCCAATTAATTTTGCTTTATAAATTTTCTTATTGTTTAAGGTAACCTCAATTGCTGTGGCGTCACTAATAACGTGGTTATTTGTCATGATATAACCATCTGCCGAAATAATAACACCGCTACCCATCCCAATTTGTGAGTACTGTCTTGTCCCGTTTCCCTGACCATAAAAAAACTCGGCAAGTGGATCTTGTATTGTTTTGTACATCGTATTTTTTACGTGAACCACGGCATTAAGTGTTTTTTCTGCAGCAATGGTAAAATCAGTATTTTCTGCTGAAGAATACATAGCAGTGGAATAATTTGTGGGGATTGTTTTTGGCCTTGCATCTTCAATTTTGTCAATTTTAACTTGCGAATTTTCAAAAAATAACACATAGGCACCTAAAGTAATGGCACCTCCCAATGCCGAAATTAAAATCAGTCCAATTATTTTTTTCATTATCTAATTCTTTTAAATTAATACTCAAAATTACAATTTAATTGTTTTTAAAAAATTGCTTTAACTGTTTGTTAACGCAGTTTTAACTGATTTTAACAATAAAATTTTCACATCGCATTTATCAATAAAACCATTCTGAATTTAGTACATTTGCGCAATGGAAATTCTTTTTTACAAATATCAAGGCACGGGAAATGACTTTATTATGGTCGATAACAGAAGTCGTGTTTTCCCAAAAAACAATGTTGGCCTCATTCACAAATTATGTGACAGGAGGTTTGGTATTGGGGCGGATGGATTGATTTTATTGGAGCCTTCCGAGAAGCATGATTTTACCATGGTTTATTTTAATGCAGACGGAAAAGAAGGCAGTATGTGCGGAAATGGTGGGCGATGTATTGCGGCTTTTGCAAAAAAGCTCAGTATCATTAAAAATAAAACCACTTTTGAAGCTGCAGACGGATTGCACTTCGCCGAGATTGAAAATGCGTTGGTGAATCTGCAAATGGCTGATGTTGCAAATATTGAAATTTACGATACGCATGTATTTTTAAATACAGGATCACCACATCATGTTAATTTTTGCAAGATTGTCGGGAATTTGAATGTTCGTGAAATGGGATCAAAAATTAGATATGGCGCACCTTATTTTGAAGAAGGCACAAACGTGAATTTTGTGGAACAAATTTCGGAGAATGCATTTAAAGTCAGGACTTATGAGCGTGGTGTGGAAGATGAAACACTTGCCTGTGGCACCGGTGTTACCGCTGTTGCCATTGCCGCCAATAAATCAAAAAAAACAGCTGAAGAAAAAATTTATATTGAAGTTTTAGGCGGTAAATTAGAAGTTTCCTTTAAGAAAGAAGGCAACAGCTACAAAAATGTATTCTTAAAAGGTCCCGCCCAATTTGTTTATGAAGGAAAAATATCTGTTTAATGGCGACTTTACACGGCAAAAATATCAACCTGCGCGCATTGGAACCAAAAGATCTGGATTTTCTGTTTTCTGCGGAAAACAACGAATTATTTTGGGAAATTAGCGGTACGCAAACGCCATATTCAAAATATATCTTACGAAAATATATTGAAAATGCGCATCAAGATATTTATGAAGCAAAACAATATAGGTTCGTAATTTGCAATACCCAAAATATTCCGGTGGGTATGATTGATTTATTCGAGTTTAATCCACAACACAAGAGGGTTGGCGTCGGGATTTTAATACTTCCGGAATATCAAGGCAGAGGTTTAGGTTCGGAAGCGTTGGAAATGGTGATCGATTATGCCTTCACGTATTTGAATGTGCACCAAATTTTTGCAAATATTACCGCCGACAACAAAAAAAGCATAGAACTTTTTGAAAAATTAAATTTTAAAAAAATCGGAATAAAAAAAGAATGGATTTATGCTGAGGCCGGCTATAAAGATGAAATTTTATACCAAATAATTAAAACCCCAAATGAATTCTAGAAAACTTTTACTGCTTATTTTTGGTTTATTGTTAATTATTGGCGGTGTTTTAGGCTTTAGCCTTTACAGTAAAATTTTTAAAGCAAATACCACTGCGGAAGGCTTTTTATACATTCCAACGGGCAGTAATTTTAAGGAGGTTGAAAATTTAATTCGTCCCTTTTTAAAACGTGTAAAACCTTTTGTGTGGGTCGCGGAAAAATTAAATTATCCGGAAGCCGTAAAACCCGGAAAATATAAAATTTCAGAAGGAATGAATAACTTGGAGCTAACAAGAATGCTTAGAAGCGGAAGACAAACCACCGTTAACTTATCATTCAACAACCAGGATACTTTTGAAAAGCTCGCTGGCAGAATTTCACAACAAATTGAAGCTGACTCTATTTCACTTCTTAAATCTTTTACCGAAAGTGCTTTTTTAAATGAAACCGGATTTACGCCCACCAACGCCATTGGAATGTACATTCCAAACTCTTATGAATTTTACTGGAATACAACTGCGGAAGAATTTAGAGCCAAAATGCTTATAGAATACACTAAATTTTGGGACGCAACACGGTTGGAAAAAGCAAAAAAATTAAATCTGACCCAAAATGAAGTCATTACCCTTGCCTCAATTGTTCAAAAAGAAACAGCAACAGTAAGCGAAAGGCCAATTGTCGCAAAATTGTATTTGAACAGATTGGCAAGTGACTGGCCGCTACAAGCGGATCCAACTATTATCTTTGCCCTAAAAGCCAAATCGGGAAATGAACTGGTTATTAAACGAGTTTTCTCGAAAGATTTGGAAATTAATTCTCCATACAACACTTATAAAAACATTGGGTTGCCTCCGGGCCCTATTTCAATGCCCGATATTTCCTCCATTGAAGCGGTTCTTAGTCCAGCCAACCATGATTATTTTTATATGTGCGCAAGCGTTACGTCTTTTGGAACCCATGAATTTGCAAAAACATTGGAACAGCACAATAAAAATGCCGCCAAATACCAACAATGGTTAAACAAACAAGGCGTTAACAGATAACTTCATTATAATTTTGCAAAGAACTGGTTTGGCCAGTTAAACCACACACTTATTAGAATTTCATTTTTTTAATTTTAATGCAACAAATATCAATCTTTGTTAAATTTTTATTAAAATATATGTCGTATTTTCAATTATTCTACTATTTAAAAAATAAGTTGTACATTTGCGGCTGAAAATTTAATAGGCCAAACACCATTAAATTATGAAAAAAACAATATTTTTTACAATTTTACTGACAATAGGAATCTTTATATCAAGTTTTACCAAAGATAAAAAGGACGTTAGCAGTACAATTAATTCCACCAACGAAATCGCTCTGGTTCCAACAGAAAAAGAAATTTCCCCAATCATAAAAAGCAACATTCCTTTTGTGGGCAAATCATTCAATGGATTTAAAGAAGCGTTGGCTTTTAGGGAATCTGGCGGAAGATACGACATCATTAGTTCCTTGGGATATTTAGGGAAATATCAATTTGGGAAATCCACTTTAGAAAGATTTGACATTCATGACATTCAATCTTTTTTAGACACCCCTGAGTTACAGGAGGATACCTTTATGGCATTGTGCTCATTAAACAAATGGATATTAAGAAATGAGATTAAAAAAAAGGTTGGCAAAAAAATAAATGGCATCGAAATTACCGAGTCAGGGATTCTTGCCGCTGCACATTTGGCAGGGTCAGGAAACATAAAACAATATTTAAGAACCAATGGCCAATATCGATTTAAAGATGCTTTTGGATCTTCAATGCAACACTACCTTAAAAATTTTGGAGGCTATGATACTTCGATAATTGAGGCAGATAAAAATCCCAAAGTGCTGTAAACCAAAATATCTTAAAAGAAAAAAGCCTTGAATTCTTGAATTCAAGGCTTTTTTCACTCTCTATGGATTATAAATATCGCAGGTCTTTTCTGCAAATCCGGATGTTCATTTTTCCAATCTTTTATTTCCAACGTTTTAATATATTCCGATGATAAGGTAATGTCACAGGCAACACAAAGTTTAGTCGCCGGATTTAACGTACTTTTTAAATCATTAAACAATTTTTCATTTCTATAAGGAGTTTCAATAAAAATTTGTGACTGATTTTTATCTTTCGACAACTTTTCCAAACTTTTAATGGCTTCTTTCCTTTCAGAAGCGGCAATTGGAAGATATCCGTTAAACGCAAAATTTTGACCGTTAAAACCTGAGGCCATCATCGCCAAAATAATGGAAGACGGACCAACCAAAGGAATTACCCTAATATTTTTTTGGTGTGCTAATTTAACAATTTCAGCTCCTGGATCAGCGATTGCTGGAACGCCGGCTTCAGATAATAATCCTACGGAAATTCCTTTTGCACAAACATCCAAATACGTGCTAACTTCCAGTTTATCGGCATATTTGTCTAAACTAAAAATTGTTAAGGCCGGCTGTGATTTCCCAGGAGCAATTCGTTTGATAAATTTACGCGCGGTTTTTTCGTTTTCAACGATAAAGCAATCCAGTTTTTCAATCACTTCTTTAACCAAAACCGGAAGTACTTCCATAGGCTCATTGTCGCCTAAAGTTGTCGGAATTAAATATAAGAAGCCATTGTTATGCATCTGGATTTATTTTTTTTGCAATAATATCGCAAGCTTCATCCAGCATTTTGTAAACATTTTTAAAGCCGTAATCTCCGCCCAAATAGGGATCGGGAACATCCAGATTTTCATTTGGAAACACTTCATTTAAAATCATTTTCACTTTCTTCACATCCTCCTCATTTCTTGCCAATTTGATAACGTCTCGATAATTTTCTCGATCCATCACATAAATTAGGTCAAATTTATCAAAATCTTTCACCAGGAATTTTCTGGCTCGCTGATCTTCAAGGTCAATTCCGTTTATTTTTGCGATGGCAATGGAACGAACGTCCGGTTTTTCGCCAATATGATAAGCACCAGTACCGGCAGAATCAATAATTACGTCTGCCCTAAAAAGTTTGGATTTTAAAATTCCTTCTGCCAATGGTGAACGACAGATATTGCCGAGACAGACCATCAATATTTTAGTCATTTTAAGGTATTAAAAAGTAAGTTTTTTGGTGATATCGTCCACGTACTTTCTGAATTGCTTGTCGGTTTCCGTTAAGTTATCAACAGTTTTACAGGCATGAAGCACTGTGGCGTGATCTCTTTTCCCTATTTGGGAACCAATGCTGGCCAACGACGCTTTTGTCATTCTTTTGGCAAAATACATCGCCAATTGACGCGCTTGAACGATGTGGCGTTTACGTGTTTTTGATTGCAAAGTGGCTACATCCAATTCAAAATAGTTTGAAACAATTTTTTGGATGTATTCAATAGAAACTTCTCGCTTTGTGTTTTTAACAAATTTATCTACAATTTGTTTTGTTAAGGATAAAGTAAATTCCTTTCTGTTAAATGATGCTTGGGCAATTAAAGAAATTAATACACCTTCCAGTTCCCTAACATTTGATTTTATATTTTTTGCAATATATTCTACAATTTCAAATGGCATTTCCACACCATCTCTGTACAATTTATTTTGTAAGATTAAAATTCGGGTTTCATAATCAGGTGCCTGAAGTTCGGCTGACAATCCCCATTTAAAACGGGAAAGCAAGCGTTGTTCAATATCCTGCATATCAACCGGAGCTTTATCAGATGTTAATATCACCTGTTTTCCGTTTTGGTGCAAATGGTTGAAAATATGGAAAAACACATCTTGCGTACCGGTTTTACCTGATAAAAACTGTACATCATCAATCAATAAAACATCAATCATTTGGTAGAAATGAATAAAATCATTTCTGGAATTTCCCTTTACGGAATCTATATATTGCTGGGTAAATTTCTCAGAAGTAATATAAAGCACAATTTTATCGGGATATTTGTCTTTAATTTCAACCCCAATGGCGTGCGCCAAATGCGTTTTGCCCAAGCCTACGCCTCCGTAAATCAATAAAGGATTGAATGAGGTGCCTCCTGGTTTATTGGAAACGGCCATACTTGCCGATCGCGCCAATCTGTTTGAATCGCCCTCAATAAAATTTTCGAAGTTATAATTTGGATTTAACTGTGACTCGATTTTAACTTTTTGAATGCCGGGAATAATAAACGGATTTTTCAATTCACGCTTATTAATATCTATTGGAAATGCAACTCCTTGAGGAATTAACGGATTTCTGTTTGAGCTTGGAATTTTTACGGTATGCGGTTTGTTGCTGCTGTAATTATTTTCCATCCTAACATCATAAATCAACTTCGCATCCTCTCCCAATTGTTTCACCATGGCTACGCGCAATAATTTAATATAATGTTCCTCCAGCCACTCATAAAAAAATTTGCTGGGTACCTGAATCGTAAGTGCTTCACCAGATAATTTCACCGGTTTGATTGGCTCAAACCAAGTTTTATATGCTTGCGGTTTAATGTTATCCTGAATAAAAGATAGACATTCCTCCCAAACTGATGATGCAGTTTTAGCCATTTTTAATATAAAAGTATTTAAAGTTACAATTTAGTTGATGCTCTCAAAGTACAATTTAAGAGATATTTTCGGCTTTACAAAAATGTGAATAAATTTTAGTATAAAAAAATAAAATCACTATTGATTCCTATTTTTTATTTTCGTAACATGAGGGACATAAAAATATAAAAATGAATTCAGATACAATTCAATTTAGGGTGCGATACGGCGAAACTGATCAAATGGGTTTTGTTTACTATGGAAACTATGCCCAATATTTTGAAATGGGCCGTACCGAGTGGCTTCGAAAATTAGGGATAACCTATAAAAAAATGGAAGAAACCGGCATTATGCTGCCCGTGATGAATTTAAACATAAGCTATTTTAAGCCAGCAAAATATGATGATTTACTCACTTTAAAAACAACATTGATTAAAATGCCATCCGCAAAAATTGAATTTTCCTATGAAATTTTCAATGAAGAAAACGAACTTTTGACAAAGGCAAACACCACCTTGGTTTTTGTAAATATGAAAACCAACAAACCAACCCGCGCACCCGAATACGTGTTAAAAAAATTGTGTAGCATCACCGATTGATTTCCTTAATTTTAAGGCAGCGCAAATCATTAAAATATCGCTCAATTTTCATCGCATTTTTTTTACGGACTGCAATTAAAAATATGCAGTTCAAATTCATTTTTTGTTCCAGAATTTCGAGATTATTTTCTTTAATAATTCTCATGACTTTATTCATATCTTGATATTCAAAAGTCAGCTGAAAAAAAATATCGACAGTCTTATCAACAATAACAGCTTCATCCAAAACCAATTTAGCAGTTGTTTTATAAGCATTTATGAGTCCGCCAACACCTAATTTAGTACCGCCAAAATAGCGAACAACCACCACCAACACATTGGTGAGGTCTTTTGATAAAATTTGTCCGTAAATTGGATTTCCTGCCGAATTATTTGGTTCACCATCATCATTTACCCGATAGTTCTTATCTTCAACGCCCAATTGCCAAGCATAACACCAATGTCTTGCCGCATGGTGCTTTTTCTTCAATTCTTCAATATGAATTTTAACTTCCTCCTCATTTTCTATGGGAAAAACGTACCCGATAAACTTGCTGCCTTTTTCTTTAAAAAGTGCTTCCCCTTGGGCTTCATCGATGGTTTTATATGTGTCGTTTCCAGAAATACCGCTTGTGTTTAAAGCACAAATATATCAAAAGCAAATGCTTAATTTTCCATTTTAATTTTAATATATTTGAAAATCAAATTACAACCCATGAAAAAAACTGTCACCATAATTCTCTCAACACTTGTTTTAATGTCTTGTAACATTGATACAGCTAAAAAAGAAACTGAAATTATGAGAAAACCCAATTTATTTGCCATTGTTATACACGGAGGCGCAGGCGGAATTAAAAGAGAATATTTCACCCAGGAACAACAGGATGCCTATGCGCAAAAACTACAGGAAGCACTGGACGCCGGATATGTCGTTTTGGAAAATGGCGGAATTTCATTGGATGCCGTTCAGGCAGCAATTAACGTGATGGAAGATTCTCCGTTGTTTAATGCCGGAAAAGGTTCGGTGTATAACAGTGAAGGAAATCAGGAAATGGACGCGGCAATAATGGACGGAAATACCTTAAATGCAGGCGCTGTTGCAGGAGTTAACCACATAAAAAACCCAATTTTGGCTGCTCGTATGGTGATGGACAGCTCAGAACACGTGATGCTTTCTGGAAAAGGCGCTGAAATTATGGCCGAAAAATTCGGCATTGAAATGGTGGACAGTTCTTACTTTTTTACCGAAAAAAGGTTAAATCAGTTGCGAGAAATTCAGGGACAGGAAAAAACACAATTGGACCATACCGCCCATTTGATTAAAAATGAACTGATTGACGACCATAAATTTGGTACTGTAGGCGCTGTTGCCATTGATAAAAACGGAAATATCGCTGCGGGAACCTCCACAGGAGGAATGACCAATAAAAAATATGGCAGAATTGGCGATGTTCCAATCATTGGCGCAGGAACTTATGCCAACAATTTAACTTGCGGCATTTCTTGTACAGGAACCGGTGAATATTTTATCAGAACAGTAGCTGCACACGAGGTTTCAAGCTTGATAAAGTACAAAAAATTAAGTCCGAAAGAAGCTTTGCATGAAGTGCTTTTTAACCAAATCGGCCCACTTGGCGGTGAAGGTGGCATCATTTTATTGGATAAAAACGGAGATGTTTATTGGGATTTTAACTCAACAGGAATGTTTAGGGGTTTTAAAAAATCGGACGGAGAAACTAAGGTTGAAATGTTTGAAAAAAGCCCGAATAATTAATCATTCACATAAATTTTCAAAGCGTCATTTGAAATTTTTCGAATTTCTTTTGGCGTTTTTTTTAGTTCAGGTGCTTTTAGGCCGTTTTCAAACTTTGTATTTCCGACAAAAACATAGGCTTCATCCCATAAATTTTCAGTCATAAAAGTTTGCAGAATTTTTGCGCCGCCTTCAACAATGACCGATTGAATTTCATTTTTGTACAAAGCATCACAAATTTGTTTGGGAAGCTTTTTGCTGAAAATTATATGTTCAAAGTGCGTATTTTTATATGGACTTTCCTCGGGAGTTTTTTCAGTTAAAACAATTGTTTTTACGCTTCCGTCGAATAAATCGTAATGAGAAGGAATCTTTAACGATTTGTCCAACACAATTCGTATTGCATTCAATCCAAACCAATTTCTGGTGTTTAATCTCGGATTGTCATTTAAAGCGGTATTTGTTCCCACCAAAATTGCCTGTTCTTCGGCCCTCATTTTATGGACCAGTTGCTGTGAAAAAACGTTCGATATCCAGTTTGGGGAATTTTCTGAATTTTCATCGCGCAATTTATCGATAAATCCGTCTTGCGTTTCTGCCCATTTCAGTATAATAAATGGTCTTTTTTTATTGTGAAACGCAAAAAAGCGCTTGTTTAAATTTAAGCATTCTTGCTCTAAAACACCAACAATTACCTCACAGCCATTATTTTGTAAATGCAAAATTCCTTTTCCGCTCACTTTACTGTTGGAATCTACGCTGCCAATGACCACTTTTTTGATGCCATTTTCCACGATTAGATTTGCGCAGGGCGGCGTTTTTCCATAATGCGAACATGGCTCGAGATTCACATAAATCGTTGCATGTTTTAACAGCGATTTGTCTTTTACGGAATTGATGGCGTTTACTTCCGCATGCGGTTCGCCCGCTTTTTGATGCCAGCCCTCGCCTATTATTTTATCGTTTAAAACAATGACACTGCCAACCAGCGGATTGGGATAGGTAGCGCCCAAGCCATTTTTAGCCAGTTCAATGCAGCGATTTATATATTTTTCGTGTATATTCACCCCACAAAAATAACACATTAAAATGACTCTCAATAAATTTAAAATCAGAGAAATTCGACCTGAAGACAATCAAAAAATAGCCAAAGCAATTCGTGAAATTCTAATTGAATTTGGAGTCCCGAAAGTTGGAACTGCGTATGCCGATAAAATCTTGGACACTTTATATGAAGCTTATGATACCGAAAAAGCCATTTATTATGTGATTGAAAAAGAAGGCGAAATTTTTGGCGGCGCAGGCGTTAAACAGCTTGATAATTTTGAAGGAAATGTTTGTGAATTGCAAAAAATGTACTTTTTGCCGGAGGCAAGAGGGATTGGTTTGGGGAGCAAAATGATGGAAACTTGCTTAAGAAAAGCGAAAGAATTCGGTTTTGAACAGTGTTATTTGGAAACCTTGCCTTATATGGAAGATGCCAGAAAATTATACCGGAAAGTTGGTTTTGTGGATTTGGATGCCCCGATGGGCGATACCGGACATTATTCCTGTAATTTATGGATGCTTAAAGAGTTATAATGCTGATTCAGGAGTTTAAAAAATATTTTTTTTCGGAACTTTCCAATTTATATCCAGAAACTGAAATTCAGTCCTTTTTTACGATATTGGTTGAGTTTAAATTGCATTTATCACGGATTCAATTGGCGCTTGAACACAATTTTGAACTTGACAATGACGATTTGGATTTTCTGAAAAATGCACTGTCTAAATTAAAAAACCAAATTCCCATTCAATATATTGTGGGGGAAACCGCATTTTGCGGAATGATTTTTAAAGTCGATAAAAATGTGTTGATTCCCAGACCGGAAACGGAAGAATTGGTGGAATGGATCACCCAAAACCACAAAAACAGCAATTCACTTAAAATCTTGGACATAGGCACCGGTAGCGGTTGCATTGCCATTTCATTGGCCAGAAATCTGCCAAATGCAAAAGTGTCGGCCATTGATATTTCTGCGGAAGCATTAAATGTTGCCAAAAACAATGCGAATTTTAACAAGGTAAAAGTGAATTTTATACATGCCGATATCCTAACACTTTCGAAATTACCTGACACTTTTGACATTATTGTGAGCAACCCGCCTTACGTTCGCGAATTGGAAAAAGCGCAAATGCAACAAAACGTATTGTCCAACGAACCGCATATTGCCTTGTTTGTAGAGAATGGAAATCCGCTCTTATTTTACGATAAAATTGCTGATTTGGCCAAAAAGCATCTGACCAAAAATGGCGTTTTGTATTTTGAAATCAACCAATATTTAGGAAATGAAACCGTTGATTTGTTAAAATCGAAAGGATTTAACGCAATTGAATTGAAAGAAGATATATACGGCGTTGACAGAATGGTGAGATGTGAGATATTAGAAGTGAGATATTAGAAGTGAGATATTAGAAGTGAGATATTAGA
>DAIQBF010000013.1:0-1500 GCA_036781305.1 Lutibacter sp. | reverse complement strand
GTGAGATATTAGAAGTGAGATATTAGAAGTGAGATATTAGAAGTGAGATATTAGAAGTGAGATATTAGATATTAGATATTAAAAGTTAGATATTAGATATTAGAAGTGCATAAATTCCCCTCTTGAGAGGGGTTAGGGGTGTGTAAAAAACATGGAAAGGAATAAAAAAAATTAGTAAAGATGGATCAACACTAATCAGGGAAGTTCAATTGAGATTATTGTTTGTCAATTATTTATTATTTAATTATTCATTCATTCAATTCGCGTTAGTGATTACTTCACTTATTTATTATTTTTTATAGGAGTTCAGTGAACCATGTTTGCAGTGAAAATCCTTTTTTGAGGTTTTTCTCCGAAAAAAAGATTGCAACGGAAAGCACGACCCGTAGGGGAACGCCCTCCAAAAGACAGGCAGGCCAAAATATTATTTTTAGTTGTTAATTGTTATTTATCTTTGCCAAATGCGAATAGATATTATTACCGTCTCACCTGAACTGATTAAAAGTCCGTTTGAGTATTCCATTATTAAACGTGCCATCGACAAAAATTTGGTGGAGGTTTATTTTCACGATTTGAGGAAATACGCTTTAAATGACTACGGAAAAATTGACGATTACCAATTTGGCGGCGGAGCTGGGATGGTTTTAATGATTGAACCCATTGACAAATGCATTACGGAGTTGAAAGCAGCGCGCGATTATGATGAAATTATTTACCTCACGCCCGATGCGCCGACCTTAAACCAGCAAATGGCAAATACGCTTTCTTTGTCTGAAAACATACTGATTTTGTGCGGACATTATAAAGGGGTGGATCAGCGTGTTCGTGAGTTGTTGATCACCAAGGAAATTTCCATAGGAGATTACGTTTTGAGCGGCGGAGAATTGGGCGCGGCCGTTTTATGTGATGCCATAATTCGACTCATTCCAGGGGTTTTGGGCGACGAATCTTCGGCATTGACCGATTCGTTTCAGGACAATTTACTTTCGCCCCCAGTTTATACAAGACCTTCGGAATACAAAGGGCTTGAAGTGCCTAAAATACTGTTGTCGGGCAATTTTCCAAAGATTGACGAATGGCGAAATGAGCAAGCGCTGGAAAGAACAAAAAAAATAAGGCCAGATTTGTTGGAAGACTGATCTTTTTTATTAAATTTGCACACTCAAAATCAACCTCTGACGAAAATCGTGAATGTTGGTCATTGAAAAACCCATTAAAAATTTAACAATGGAAGATTTAGTAAAGTTTGTACAAAACAAATTTGTAGCTGCGAATGAATTACCAGAATTTAACGCAGGAGATACTATCACTGTTTACTACGAAATTAGAGAAGGTGAAAAAAAACGTACCCAATTTTTTAGAGGTACTGTAATTCAACGTAGAGGCGCAGGTGCTTCTGAAACATTTACAATCAGAAAAATGTCGGGAACAATTGGTGTAGAACGTATTTTTCCGGTAAACTTACCCGCAATTGAAAAAATTGAAGTTAACAAACAAGGT
>DAIQBF010000012.1:0-26925 GCA_036781305.1 Lutibacter sp. | reverse complement strand
TCCAAATTCAATATTTCCAACTGGATTTCCCAATTGATAAATGCTGTAAATGTAAATTAATGTTGGAATTATTGCCAAAATTACCAAAATCAGCGCACCGAAATATTTTCCCAATATAATTTCCCAGTTTGTAATGGGTTTTGTTTTTATAATTTCGAGCGTTCCTGTGTTTATTTCTTCAGAAAAACTTCGCATTGTAATGGCCGGGATTAAAAAGATGAAAATCCAAGGCGCCAAGAAAAAGTAACTGTTTAAATCGGCGAAACCTGCGTGCAAAATGTTAAATTCTCCTTTAAAAACCCATAAAAACAAGCCGTTTATCACCAAATAAACCCCAATCACCAAATAACCGATTGGCGAGGAGAAAAAGGAATTTAGTTCTTTTATTAAAATGGATTTCATTAAAATTGTTTAATCGTTTATTTGTTTAATCGTGTAATTGTGTATTTGTTTAACTGTTTAATTTATAATTCAAAATTTAACATTTAGAATGCCAGCGCGCCAACTGGCCCAGTCGCTAAAAATGTATAACTATACATTTTCTTTACGCTCTGTCCCCCCTTTGGGGGCTAGGGGGCTTACTTTATCAACGCTCCAGGCCTCCGGTCTGTTGTTGAACAATGCTTTTGCTTTCCCCCAAACCACTTTAAAAAGTTCAGAATTTCTGTAGGCTTCCAAATCGGCTTCAGTTTCCCAATAACTATAGGTAAAAAAAGTATTGGGTTCGTTTTTGTCTCTATACAATTCCAACAAATTACAGCCTTTAAAATTTCTTATTTTTTCTTTATTCTCATTAAAATTTTCAAGAAACAAGGCGATGTTTGCTTCTTTAAAATTCATTTTTACAATTCGTACAAACATGGGTTAATTTTTTTAAATATTTTTAATTAAACTTAATCGTAATTACGGCCCTATAATTTAATCCCAAAAGTGAAACAGCGCCACCAACTGTGCTTAAATTGCTTCTGTAAATTGAAATTTCAAGATAGTTGTCCGAATTGAATAATGCCAACCGGGTTCCGTCTTTTTGGCGTTGCTCTTTTGGCAAGGAGAAATCTACCAGATCACTGTACTTTTCATAAATTTTAGTGAATGAATATCTGTTGGCAATCACCTCAAAATTACGTCCTTTTCCAACTTGATTAAATAGTTTTTCACTGATGTTGCTTATGGAATTTCCGTAATTGTCAACATAAATAATATTTCCGGAGATGGTATTATGGTCGGCTGAAATGGCTGGTTGGAGTTCACTGATTTTTTTAAATTCAGGAATAATTTTACCTATAACCTCCAATTTTCCGCCACGGGCAATATGACAGGCAACTTTTACAAAAACGTCCAAAACGGGAAAACTGCTTTCAATGTATTCATGAATGTTAATTTCTACAATTTTTTCAGGGGTGATTTCTGAAGCCAAAAGGGAAATAACGCCGTTATCTGCACAAATAAAATAATGGTTGTCCAATTTTATCGCAATGTGTTTGTTTTCTCCATTTAATTCAGCATCTACCCCTATAATATGAATGCTTCCATCGGGAAATTTTTTATAGGCATTTCTTAAAACATAAGCCGTTTCGGTAATGTTAAAGGGTGAAATTTGATGTGAGATATCCACAATCCTTGCATCGGGCAATTCGCTGTAAATAGTGCCTTTTACTGCTCCTACAAAGTGGTCTTTGATTCCAAAATCGGTAGTTAAAGTGATTATTGACATATAAAATACAAACGAAATTTTTGATGAAAATTACAGCAAATTTTTAATAAAATGTTTACAAATATTTGCAAGTATTTAATTTTTGTTATTTGATATTTACTACATTTGTTATGCAAATCTAATCAATTATTTGGTGATTAAAATACTATTTTTTAATAAGACTTAACACTTTTATCATTTGAACGAACGTATTATTGTATTAACCGAAATCCATCCAAACGACTTATTTGGCAATAAAAATTCCAATATAGAACTTTTACAAAAATATTTTCCGAAATTAAAAATTGTTGCCAGGGGAACAGAGCTTAAAATTTATGGAGAACAAGAAATTTTAGACGAATTTGAGAAACGGCTGGAAATGATTATTTCTTATTTTGGACGATATAATAAACTTGATGAAAACACCATTGAACGCATTTTAACCTCAAACGGAAGCGAGCATAAGAGCTCACTGGAAGCAGATGGAATTCTTGTTCATGGAGTGAGCGGACGGCTTATTAAAGCCCAAACTGCCAATCAACGCGTTATGGTTGAAAAAATGGGTAAAAATGATATGCTTTTTGCAGTGGGTCCTGCCGGTACGGGAAAAACATATACCGCGGTCGCTTTGGCGGTTAAGGCATTGAAGGAAAAGGAAGTCAGAAGAATTATATTAACCAGGCCGGCCGTCGAATCCGGTGAAAATTTAGGGTTTTTGCCCGGTGATTTAAAAGAAAAATTAGATCCCTATATGCAGCCATTATATGATGCGCTGCGCGACATGATTCCTTATGAAAGACTGGATTCCTATTTGGAAAAGGAAATTATACAAATTGCGCCATTGGCATTTATGCGTGGCAGAACCTTAGACAATGCTTTTGTAATTTTGGATGAAGCGCAAAACACCTCCCATAACCAAATGAAAATGTTTTTGACAAGGATGGGGAAAAACGCGAAATTTATCATTAACGGAGATCCAGGACAAGTAGATTTACCAAGACGACAAATATCGGGGTTAAAAGAAGCGATGCTAACGCTGAAAGACATTGATGGAATTGCATTTGTGCATTTTGACGATAAAGATATTATTAGACATCGATTGGTTAAAGATATTATTTCGGCATATAAAAATCTTGAAGTAGGGGAAGATTAATTAACAATTAAAAATGAATAATTAATAATTAGAAGTGGGAACGGGTTAAGACCTGTCTGTTCTAAAAGCAAAAGGTACAATCCAAGCAGTAATTAGCAAATAAACGAATACACAATTTAACGACTAAACAACTAATTGAATAAACAAATCCACATAACAATGAGCAACACAATAAACAACACAGCATTTAACTTCCCAAACCAAAAGTCACTTTACAGAGGTAAAGTAAGGGAAGTTTACAATATTAATGATGAAATTTTGGTCATGATTGCAACTGACAGACTTTCTGCTTTTGACGTTGTGATGCCAAAACAAATTCCGTTTAAAGGGCAAATATTAAATCAGATTGCGGCTAAAATGATGGAAGCTACTAAAGATATTGTGCCAAACTGGATTATGGCCATTCCGGATCCAAATGTTGCAGTAGGGCATTTATGCACGCCTTTTAAAGTTGAAATGGTCATTCGCGGCTACTTATCTGGTCATGCTGCCCGTGAATATAAATTGGGTAAAAGGGTTTTGTGCGGCGTTACAATGCAGGAAGGCATGAAGGAAAACGATAAATTTCCAGAGCCTATTATTACGCCTTCAACAAAGGCAGAAGGAGGCGAACATGATGAGGATATTTCAAGAGGGGATATACTAAGCCAGGGAATTGCCTCAAAAGAAGATTATGAAATGCTGGAAAAATATACCATGGCTTTATTTCAACGAGGAACTGAAATCGCAGCAAAACAAGGTTTGATTTTGGTGGACACCAAGTATGAATTTGGAAAGACAAAAGATGGTGAGATTGTTTTAATTGACGAAATTCACACACCCGATTCTTCTCGTTATTTTTATGCGGAAGGTTACCAGGAAAGACAAAATAAAGGCGAAGCCCAAAAACAATTGTCGAAAGAATTTGTGCGCCAGTGGTTAATTGAAAATGGTTTTCAGGGATTAGAAGGACAACAGATTCCGGAGATGACCGACGAAAAAATAAATGAGATTTCAGACAGATATATTGAGCTTTACGAGAAAATTACCGGCGAAAGATTTATAAAATCTGATGTGAGCAATATTATGGATAGAATTGAAAAAAATGTACTGTCGTTTTTAAATAAAAGATAAGGTTTAGGAAAGCATTAAAGATGCTAAAACATCAAGAATCTCATTTTTATTAAGGTTGCTGTCAAGCCATTCAATTGCTGCATTAGTTGTAGAAAAAATCTCTATTTCTTTTAACTTTTGTGTGTTGCTGCCTTTAAATAAGGTTGAGAAAACCATTTGGTTTGGGGAGTTGGTTATAAATGCAACCCTTCTTTTTCTATCAGTTTTAAAGTTATCTTCAGTAAAATTATTATATTTTCTAATATCATCGATTGAAGCTGTGACAACAACATTGCTTATATCAATAAGATAGTTCATGTTTAAAGAAAATTGAGGGTCAAGTGTAGTTCCTTTTACAAAATTAATATAGGACTCCAAATCTAAATCGCCTGAATGGTATTCAACAATAAGGTTGTGTTCCTTTAAAATTTTATAATTGCTTTTTAATAAAGGCATTGGGGGTTTTTTAGTTAGCATGCGAATATAAAAAAAAGTTCCAAATTATTGAAATTTGGAACTTTTTAATTTTTAGTGTTTCACAGTTTATTTCTTTTTATTTTTCTTTTGTTGTGCCTGTTGCTCTTGGGCTTGTGACATTGCTTGGTTTAAGCGTTGGCGAAATTTACCCTCTTTTTTAGGTTTCTTTTTATTCTCCTGGATTTTAGCGTGAATTTTATCTTCATCAATAATGTAATTTTTAATGATTAACATAATTGTGACTGTCAGTAAGTTGGAAACAAAATAATACAAACTTAAACTGCTGGCATACATATTAAAGAACACCAACATCATAATTGGTGACAGGTACATCATCATTTTCATCATTTTTTGCATATCGGGCATGCCTTCTTGTTGTGGTTGTTGCATGCCCATTTGCTGACCCTGGCTCATTTTCATATAGAAGAAAATAGCAACAGAAGCCAAAATTGGGAATAAACTCACATGGTCTCCATACATTGGAATTCTAAACGGAAGCTTAAAAACAGAATCGTAGGCAGATAGATCCGTGGCCCATAAAAAACTTTGTTGACGCAAATCAATATTCGACGGGAAGAATCTGAATAATGCGAAGAAAACAGGCATTTGCAGTAAGGCGGGAATACATCCGGAAAGTGGACTTACACCAGCTTTGCTTTGTAGTGCCATCGTTTCTTGTTGGCGTTTCATGGCATTTTCTTTTCCCGGTAAACGTTTGTTAATTTCTTCCATTTCGGGTTTCAGCACTTTCATTTTTGCACTTGACAAGTATGATTTGTAAACCAAAGGAGACATTATAATTCGCACTATAATAGTTAGAAGAATAATAATTAACCCATAATTTCCAATAAATAACTGCAAAAAGTTAAATACCGGAATAAAAATAAGTCGGTTTATATAGCCAAAAATTCCCCAACCAAGATTAAGAACTTCCTTAATATTTCGGTCGTATTTTTTTAGAATTTGGAAATCATTTGGTCCAATATACCAATTCATATTGTAATTAAATTCCCCTCCCTGTAATGCCAGCGGTGCTTTTAAATAAAATGCTTTTGTGAATGTGGTATCAATATCTTCATCAATTGACAATGTTTTTGAGGCTAATTTAGCTGTTGAAAAAGCCTGTTCAGTAATTAAAATTGTGGAGAAGAAATGTTGTTTGTAGGCAACCCAATTCACATCTTTTTCTTCCGCATCATCTTCACCGCCAACGGAAAGGTAATCAATGTTTTCATCTTCCTTTTCATAATACATTTCAGTTTGTTGGTTTTCGTAGCGAATGCTTTTCTCTTTTCTGAAAGCCTCCGTACTCCAATCTAGTGTAACTGGTTTGTTTGTGTCCAATGAAGCGCTTAATCCTTGAGAACGCATCGTGAAATCAACCATATATTCCGTTGGTTTCATCACATAGCGATATTCTAAAAAGTTGCTTTCAGAGACTTTTAACTTCATCGAAAGCACTTGATTTCCATCGACTTTAGTGAGTGTTGGCTCAAAAAACAAGTCTTTTGTGTTTAATGTTCTATTGTCGGAAGTTCCAAAGTTGATGTTAAAATTAACGTTATTGTCTTTTACCATATATAAAGGCAAAGAATCGTAGGTCACATATTTTTTTAACAAGGCTTCCTTAATTTGTCCACCCTTATTTGAAATAACCAATTTTAGCAGGTCGTTTTCCAACACTGTTTCTCCATCTTCTTTAGCTGAAGGAAGCGTTGCCGAATAAGCAAAAACACCTAACTGACCTTGGGCTTTAACCAAAGAAAGTGAATCGGTGGCTTGCGTTATTATATTGGGATTTGAAGTGGAATCGGTAAGGGTTGGAGTAACGGTTGCTTTTTCTACGTTTTCAATTTTATTTTTTTCAGCTTCCAGTTTTTCTTCAGGGGTTGGCTGATTGCTGTACATCCACCATAAAACGATTGCTCCTAATAAAACAAAACCTATCAGTGAATTAATGTCAAATTTCTTTTCTTCCATGGGTATAATTAAATGTCAATTTGCCAATACTTTTTTTCAGTATTTAAAAAGCCCGACAAATGTACTAAATGTAAATTAAATTTGGGTTTTTATTAATGATTAGTTGGTTGGGTTAAAGCGTGATTTAACCCAGCTTTCACAAAATCTACAAATAAAGGATGCGGATTTAAAACCGTGCTTTTATATTCCGGATGGTATTGAACGCCAATAAACCAAGGGTGTTTTGGGATTTCAATCACTTCAACCAAATTGGTTTTTGGGTTTTTCCCCGTGGCGACCATTCCAGCTTTTTCAACCTGTTCCAAAAAATCGTTATTGAATTCGTAACGATGTCTGTGTCTTTCGCTAATATGTTCTTTATGGTAGATATTCCTAACTTTACTGCCTTCTTTAAGGATACAATCCCAGGCTCCCAAACGCATAGTGCCACCATAATCTGTGATATTTTTTTGTTCTTCCATTAAGTCAATGACAGGATATAAGGTGTTGCTGTTCATTTCAGTTGAATTTGCCCCTTTTAATCCCATAACGTTTCTTGAAAATTCAATGACTGCCATTTGCATTCCCAAACAAATACCGAAAAAAGGAATGTTGTTTTCACGGGCATATTTCACGGCTTCAATTTTTCCTTCAATGCCGCGCTCGCCAAAACCGGGAGCGACTAAAACACCGTTTAGATTCTTTAATAGTTCAGGAACATTTTTTACCGTTAATTCTTCGGAATGAATCCAATTAATATTGACTTTAACTTCATTTTGTGCGCCTGCATGAATAAATGCTTCTGAAATGGATTTGTAAGCATCATGCAATTCCACATATTTTCCGATAAGTCCTATTTCAACGGTATTTTTCGGATTTTTAAATCGCTTTAAGAAATCGTTCCAAGTTTTCAGTTCGGGTTGTTTGTCGTTTGGCAATTGCAATTTTTTCAGCACAACTTCATCTAAACCTTCTTCAAGCATAAAATTAGGAACATCATAAATAGTTTCCGCGTCAATGGATTGAATAACATCTTCCTTTTTAACGTTGCAGAAAAGCGCCAGTTTGTCTTTTATGGAATCTGAAATTTCATGTTCCGTTCTGCAAACCAAAATATCCGGACTTACCCCACTTTGCATCAGCATTTTAACAGAGTGTTGGGTAGGTTTTGTTTTTAATTCTCCTGCAGCGGCCAAATACGGCACCAATGTTAAATGAATGACGATGGCGTTTTCATGACCCAATTCCCAAAGCAATTGACGAACAGATTCTATATAAGGCAAAGATTCAATATCTCCAACAGTTCCGCCAATTTCAGTGATTACTATATCGAATTCACCGGTATTTCCTAAAATTTGAATACGATGTTTAATTTCGTCGGTAATGTGCGGAATAACCTGGACCGTTTTGCCTAAAAATTCACCTCGGCGTTCTTTTTCGATCACAGACTGATAAATCCTTCCGGTAGTCACATTGTTTGCCTGTGAAGTTGGAATATTGAGAAAACGCTCATAATGTCCCAAATCCAAGTCGGTTTCGGCACCATCTTCCGTCACATAACATTCTCCATGTTCATACGGATTTAAGGTTCCGGGATCAATATTTATATAAGGATCAAGTTTTTGTATGGTGACAGAGTAGCCTCTTTCTTGTAGTAATTTTGCCAAAGAAGCCGCGATAATTCCTTTTCCAAGAGAAGAAGTAACGCCTCCGGTTACAAAAACATATTTGGTGTTTTTCATTATTCGTAGGTTTTGGCAAAAGTACTAAACTATTTAAGTTGGCAAAAGGAAAAAGTCTCAAAGTTTCAAAGTTTGAAAGTTGAAAAAATTCAAAACTAGAAACTAGAAACTAGAAACTAGAAACTAGAAACTTGAAACTTGAAACTAGAAACTTGAAACTTGAAACTATTTCTTTTTACTTCTGATCATAGCTTCCAGCATATCCCACATTTCTTTGGGAACATCTTCCAACATATTAAATTCTCCAGCGCCTTTTAGCCATTCTCCACCGTCAATAGTGATAACTTCCCCGTTGATATATGCCGAAAAATCACTCATTAAATAAGCGGCCAAATTTGCCAATTCCTGATGTTCGCCAACGCGGCCAACCGGAACTTTCTTTTTCATGTCAAATTTATCTCTCAAATTTCCAGGCAACAATCTGTCCCAAGCGCCTTCGGTAGGAAAAGGTCCGGGAGCGATGGCATTGGAACGAATGCCGTATTTTGCCCATTCTACAGCCAAAGAACGCGTCATTGCCAAAACACCAGCTTTTGCAGTTGCTGAAGGAACAACGTAAGCCGATCCGGTCCAGGCATAAGTGGTTACGATATTTAAAATAGTTGATTTAGGTTGTTTTATTTCTATCCAATGCTTTCCAAATGCCAGCGTGCAATTTTTGCTTCCTTTTAAAACGATGTCAATAACGGTATCAAAAGCGTTGGCTGATAAACGTTCTGTTGGACTGATGAAATTTCCTGCGGCGTTGTTTAAAAGTCCGTCCACTTTTCCAAATTTATCCAAAGTTGCCTGTAAAACAGCTTCAACTTCGGTGTAATTTCTTACATCACATTGCACTGCCAAAACGGTTCCTCCTGTTTTTCCTTCTAACTCCAGTTTGGTTTTTTCTAATTTCTCCATATTTCTTGAAGTGATGACAACGTGTGCGCCAAGTTCCAAAAAATAAGTGGTCATGGCTTTTCCCAATCCGCTGCCTCCGCCTGTTACAACAATGACTTGATCCTTTAAACTTCCTTCCTTAAGCATTGGTTTTTGATACATGTTTCTGTTATTTTTAATTTGTATAAATGTAGGTTTTTTTTCAATTTTGGGCTTTAAAATAAAAATATTATTTTTTTTTAGATTC
The DNA here is from genome assembly GCA_036781305.1 of Lutibacter sp. Taxonomy (GTDB): domain Bacteria; phylum Bacteroidota; class Bacteroidia; order Flavobacteriales; family Flavobacteriaceae; genus Lutibacter. Next base: position 17,683 of record DAIQBF010000012.1, on the reverse strand, counting down.
TATTTGCCAAAAACAAAAGTAATTGTATATTTGCCAACGCTTTTAAGGAGAGGAATTCGTAAAGAAAGCAACAACAGAAGAACCACTATTTTAAAGATATTTGTAATGAGTAAAAGAACCTATCAGCCATCAAAAAGAAAAAGAAGAAATAAGCACGGTTTTAGAGAACGTATGGCTAGTGCAACAGGAAGAAAGGTGTTGGCTAGAAGAAGAGCTAAAGGAAGAAAGAAAATAAGTGTATCTTCAGATCCAAAACCAAAAAAATAATGAAACAATAGTTTTGTATATAGGGTGTTACTTTTTAGTAACACCTTTTTTTTGAACTTTTTTGATTAGTTTTGGAAACTATTATACAGCTAAAAACGAATTTAATAGACAATTATACTTTACTTTTTATATTGAACAAATGCCAAAAAACAACAACATAAAATCGATTTTAATAATAGGGTCAGGTCCAATTATTATTGGCCAGGCTTGTGAATTTGACTATGCCGGTTCCCAAGCAATCAGATCTTTAAAGGAAGAAGGGATTGAAGTGACGCTGATCAATTCCAATCCGGCAACCATTATGACGGATCCATCTTTGGCGGATAATGTGTATTTGTTGCCATTAACCACAAAATCACTTATTCAAATTTTAGAAAATCACCCAAATATCGATGCTGTTTTACCTACAATGGGCGGACAAACAGCCTTGAATTTATGTATTGAAGCCGATGATAAAGGCATTTGGAAAGATTTTAATGTAGATATCATTGGTGTTGACATTGCCGCCATTCACATTACTGAAGATCGCGAACAATTTAGAAAGTTAATGGATGAAATTGGAATCGGACAAGCACCATCAACCGTTGCTAATTCATATTTAAAAGGGAAAGAAATTGCACAGGAATATGGTTTCCCGTTGGTGATTCGTCCTTCCTTTACCTTAGGGGGATTTGGGGCTTCCATTGTTTATAAAAAAGAAGATTTTGATGAATTGTTGAGTCGCGGTTTAGAAGCTTCACCAATTCACGAAGTGATTATTGACAAAGCGTTGTTGGGATGGAAAGAATTTGAACTGGAATTGTTGCGAGACAGAAATGACAATGTGGTGATTATCTGCACCATTGAAAATATGGATCCTATGGGAATTCATACCGGAGATTCAATCACAGTTGCGCCTGCTATGACATTGAGCGACACCACGTATCAAAAAATGCGCGATATGGCTATTTTAATGATGCGTTCCATCGGAGATTTTGCCGGCGGCTGTAATGTGCAGTTTGCCGTAAGTCCTGATGAAAATGAAGATATTATCGCCATTGAAATTAATCCGCGGGTTTCGCGATCCTCGGCTTTGGCTTCAAAAGCAACCGGATATCCAATCGCTAAAATTGCGGCAAAATTGGCTATTGGTTATCATTTGGATGAATTAAATAATCAAATTACCAAAACAACTTCGGCTTTATTTGAGCCTACTTTAGATTATGTGATTGTAAAAATACCGCGATGGAATTTTGACAAGTTTGAAGGCGCTGACAGAACGTTGGGATTGCAAATGAAATCGGTTGGGGAAGTGATGGGAATTGGTCGCTCGTTTCAGGAAGCGCTTCATAAAGCAACGCAATCTTTGGAAATAAAACGCAACGGATTGGGTGCTGACGGAAAAGGGGAAAAGGATTATGACGCCATTATTGAAAAATTAACTTATCCGAGTTGGGATCGGGTATTTATCATTTATGATGCGCTTCAAATTGGAATTCCATTAAGCAGAATCCACGAAATCACCAAAATTGATATTTGGTTTTTAAAGCAATATGAGGAATTATTAGCGTTGGAAAATGAAATCTCAACCCATAAACTGGGGACATTAACGTACGATTTATTGTTGGAAACAAAACAAAAAGGGTTTGCCGACCGGCAAATAGCGCATATGTTAGGATGTTGGGAAAGGGAAGTATATGCCAGAAGACAGGAATTAAAAATCAACAGGGTTTACAAATTGGTGGATACCTGCGCTGCAGAATTTAATGCGCAAACACCTTATTATTACTCTACTTTCGAAAATAAAATGATTACCGAAAACGGAAGTTTTTCCGATAACGAAAGCGTGGTGACCAACAAGAAAAAAATTGTGGTGCTGGGTTCTGGCCCAAACAGAATAGGGCAGGGAATTGAGTTCGATTATTGCTGCGTGCACGGTGTTTTGGCGGCCAAAGAATTGGGCTATGAAACCATTATGATTAACTGCAATCCGGAAACTGTTTCAACCGATTTTGACACGGCCGACAAATTGTATTTTGAACCTGTATTTTGGGAACATATTTATGACATTATTCAGCATGAAAAACCGGAAGGTGTTATTGTTCAGTTGGGTGGACAAACAGCTTTAAAATTGGCTGAAAAGTTAGATAAATGGGGTGTTAAAATTATAGGAACCAGCTTTGATGCGCTTGATTTGGCAGAAGACAGAAAACGTTTTTCTGAATTATTGATGGACTTGGACATTCCTTTTCCGCAATATGGAACTGCAACCACAGCTGATGAGGCAGCTGCAATTGCCGACAGTTTAGATTTTCCAATATTGGTTCGTCCTTCTTATGTTTTGGGCGGACAAGGAATGAAAATTGTAATCAATAAAGAAGAATTGGAAAAACACGTGGTTGATTTATTGCGAAAAATTCCAAACAATGTGTTGTTGTTAGACCATTATTTAGATGGCGCCATTGAAGCCGAAGCCGATGCAATTTGCGACGGTGAAGAGGTTTATATTATTGGGATTATGGAACATATTGAACCTTGCGGCGTGCATTCTGGAGATTCAAACGCAACCTTGCCACCGTTTAATTTGGGCGAATTTGTGATGCAACAAATAAAAGACCATACACTAAAAATTGCTTTGGCCTTAAGAACCGTAGGGCTGATAAATATTCAATTTGCCATTAAAGACGACATCGTTTATATCATTGAAGCCAATCCGAGAGCTTCCCGCACGGTGCCGTTTATTTCAAAAGCATACAAAGAACCTTACGTAAACTATGCCACAAAAGTTATGTTGGGAGCCAATAAGGTGAAAGATTTTAATTTTAATCCGAAGTTGGAAGGATTTGCTATTAAACAACCGGTATTTTCCTTTAATAAATTTCCCAATGTCGATAAAAAATTAGGTCCGGAAATGAAATCTACCGGTGAAAGTATTTTGTTTATCGACAATTTAAAAGATGATCAGTTTTACGAATTGTATTCTCGCAGAAAGATGTATCTGAATAAGTAATCCTGCATTGTTATTTTGAAAACTGCAATGCCAATTAGTACCAATTGAATTTATATTTTGGGTTGAACCAAACGAAAATACGATTGCTATTATGAATAAAAAATCATCACTATTTATGTAATAATGGATTTTGATAACTAATTTTTTGCATTTCCTTATAATAGTGCATTAAAATAGTCAATTCTATAAATTTTTAGTTTTATTTACACGGTTTAGGAAGAAATATTCCGTTTTAAAAACGCCCTGAATTCGGCACTTCTCAATTTTTGATAAAATAAACATTTTTAACACCCTTAAATACAGGTATTTAAAATGTGTATTTATATCGATTCTAAATAATTTTATCACTTAATTAGCTGATATATGTCATTATAAATAATACTTTATTACCATAGTTTTACAACATAAATTTGAGTAGTTAATTATATTATTTATAAATGGGAAGGTTTCTAAAAAAAACCATTTTGTAAATTTTTCAGCGTAAATATAAACTAAAATGAAACAAGAAAGTGTAAAACTAATTTGTGATGCCAATGAAGCGGTAGCTATCATTGCCCACAAAACGAATGAGGTTTGTGCAATTTACCCGATCACGCCGTCATCACCAATGGGAGAACATGCGGAAGTGTACAGTTCCAAAGGTAAAAAGAATATTTGGGGTAATATTCCTCGAATTGTTGAAATGCAAAGTGAAGGTGGTGCGTCAGGAGCAGTTCACGGTTCGCTACAAGGAGGTGCCTTAACAACAACATTTACGGCATCACAAGGATTGTTGTTAATGATACCAAATATGTATAAAATTGCAGGAGAGCTATTGCCAACTGTATTTCATATCGCTGCGAGAACTATTGCAACTCATGCCTTATCAATTTTTGGAGACCATTCAGATGTTATGGCAACACGACAAACTGGATTCTCCATGTTATTTGCAGGTTCAGTTCAGGAAGCACATGATTTTGCGTTAATATCACAGGTTTCCGCCTTAAAAAGCAGGGTGCCTTTTTTAAATATTTTTGATGGATTTAGAACGTCTCACGAAATTTCCAAAATTGATGGAATTCCTGATGATGTCATAAAAGCAATGATGCCGGAAGAGGAAGTGATGAATCACACAAAACATTCATTAGATCCTGACAATCCTGTAATTAGAGGAACGGCACAAAACCCTGATGTTTTCTTTCAGGCACGTGAAGCTGCCAATACATACTACCAAAATGTTCCGGGAATTGTTCAAAAAACAATGGACGAATTCTACAAGCATACCGGCAGAAAATACAGTCTATTCTATTATATTGGCCATCCAGAAGCAGAAAAAGTAATTGTAGTTATGGGTTCAGGTGATGGACCAATTAGAGAAACCATTGATACTTTGGTTGAAAAAGGTGAAAAAGTGGGTGCTTTAATCGTTCGTTTATACCGCCCTTTCTCCGTATATGATTTCATTGAAAACATCCCTAAAACAGCTAAAAAAATTGCGGTTTTGGACAGAACAAAGGAACCGGGAAGCATTGGAGAACCTTTATATTTAGACGTGGTAACCGCATTTGTTGAAATGGGGGACTATATGCCTACAATTATAGGTGGACGTTACGGACTTTCTTCAAAAGAATTTACGCCTGCTATGGTTAAAGGAATTTACGATGAATTAGACGAGAATTCACCAAAAAACCATTTCACGATAGGTATTAATGATGATGTAACCAATACGAGCCTAACGTATGATACGAGTTTCAAAACTAAAAAAGATACATTTGATTGTATGTTTTATGGTTTGGGATCAGATGGTACAGTTGGCGCAAATAAAAACTCCATTAAAATTATTGGTGAAACTACCGATAATTATGTGCAGGGATATTTTGTGTACGACTCTAAAAAAGCTGGTGCACAAACTGTTTCGCATTTGCGTTTTGGGCCAGAGCCAATTTATTCAACCTATTTAATTAACAAAGCAAACTTTATTGCCTGTCACCAATTTAATTTTATCTATAAATATGATATTCTAGAAAATATTAAAGTAGGAGGCACATTTTTATTAAACACCCCATTTTCAAAATACAAAATTTGGTCAGAGTTGCCAAGTGTTTTACAACGTAGAATTATAGATAACGATATTGAATTTTACGTAGTTGACGCCACAAAAGTAGCTCAAGATGCAGATCTTGGTAAACGTACAAACACCATTTTACAAACATGTTTCTTCGCCATATCTGGCGTGCTTCCTAAAGACGAGGCAATCAAAAAGATTAAAGATGCCATTGTAAAATCATATTCTCATAAAGGAGAAGGGGTTGTGCAAATGAACTTTAATGCAGTTGATAAATCATTAGAAAATCTTCAAAAAGTTGAATATCCTCGTCACACCACAAATAATGACGGTTTAACACCAATGATGACAGAAAATGCAGATGATTTCGTAAAAGAAATTTTAGGAACTATTTTAGCCGGAAAAGGTGATTCATTGCCTGTGAGTGCATTTTCTGTAGATGGAACGTTTCCAACAGGGACAACACAATATGAAAAACGAGGAATCGCTGATTTTGTACCGGTTTGGGATGATGCAAATCTTTGTACTCAGTGTAATAAATGTGTTGCTATTTGTCCGCACGCTGCAATCAGGGCTAAAGTTGTACCTAATGAGTTATTGATAAATGCCCCTGAATCTCTAAAAAGCGTACCTGCAAAAGGAAGACCATTTAATAGTGAAACTGAAAGTTATATTTTGCAAGTTTCTCCGCTAGATTGTACTGGTTGTGATTTATGTGTTGCAGTTTGTCCGGCCGAAAGCAAAGAAATTCCAAATACTTTTGCAATCAATTTAACCGAAATGCGTAAAGTTGAAGAAGTGGAGCGTGTAAATTGGAATTACTTTATTGATTTACCGGATTATGACAGAAAGCAATTGGTAACTTCCACCGTTAAAGGATCACAGTTTTTGGAACCGTTATTTGAGTTCTCTGGAGCTTGTCCTGGATGTGGTGAAACACCCTATATTAAATTAGTTACTCAATTATACGGAGACAGCATCTTAATCGCAAATGCAACTGGTTGTTCATCTATATATGGCGGTAATTTACCAACAACACCTTATAAAACAAATAAGGATGGTCGCGGACCGGCTTGGGCCAACTCTTTGTTTGAAGACAATGCCGAGTTTGGTTTGGGTATGCAATTGGCATTGACCAAAAAACAAGAAATAACAGTCGATTTATTAAAATCTTTGGAAAGTAAAATAGGCAGTACCCTAGTAAATAACATACTAAATAATGCTGAAGAAAACGAAACGCTAAAAGAACAAAAAATAAATCATATTGAGGAACTAAATGAAATTTTAGAAACTATTGATACTTATGAAGCTAAAAAACTAAGAAACCTTTCGGAATACTTACGCAAAAAAGCAGTTTGGATATTTGGTGGTGATGGTTGGGCTTATGATATTGGATATGGTGGTTTAGACCACGTATTTTCATCAGGAGAAAACGTTAATATTTTAGTGATGGATACTGAAGTTTATTCAAATACTGGCGGACAAGCATCTAAAGCTACGCAGTTGGGCGCAAGTGCCAAGTTTGCAATTTCAGGGAAAACGACCGCTAAGAAAAGTTTGGCTCTACAGGCAGTTTCTTATGGAAATGTTTATGTGGCGCAAATAGCCATTGGCGCTAAAGATAACCAAACGCTAAAAGCAATTGAAGAAGCTGCAGCTTATCCAGGACCATCATTAATTATTGCTTATTCTCATTGTGTTGAGCACGGTTATGATTTGAAAGATGGATCTAATCATCAAGAAAAAGCTGTAGAAACTGGATACTGGCCATTATTTAGATTTAATCCTTTGGCTGAAAAAGGAAAGAGATTTAAATTGGATTCTAAAACTCCATCTGCACCGGTAAGTGAATTTATGTACACAGAAACTAGATTTACCAGAGTTGTTAAAGAGAATGCGGAATTGGCTAAAGAACTATTGGATAAAGCCCAGGAACATGTGGACGTTCAATGGGAAAGATTGGAACTTTATAGAAATTTATAAATTAATTTAATTTAAAAGTGCCGGGTATTTTACACTTGGCACTTTTTTTATATCTTTAAATACTATTGTAAAGGATTAATTTTTGTAATAAAAAAGGGTGAGGTTACAAGGATTAATAAATATTTATTTTATGTCAATTAAATAGAAATTTTAAACAATTAAACAATGAAATCAAGATCAGAAGCTTTTTTTAAAGAAGCATCAAAAAAATTGACGACGGCCAAAGAGGAATTATTTAAACCAGCCGAAGATATTGTTAGTTATTCAGTATGTAAAAATGCCCAGTTTGCCATTGAGAACTTTCTTAAAGGGTATTTAACCAAAAACAATATAGAATTACAGCCAAACGAAACAATTGCTTCTCTGTACGATAAATGCGTTAGCGTTGACAAAAATTTTGATACCATAGATTTAAGTGCATTAGCTTGTAAAAATCATGCCATAGATTCCCGTTATTGTTCAGAAATTAACTTGGTAAGCGCATGTTTCGATACCGCAGACAGCATTGACACGTATTTAAGAAAAAATAAGATCGTATAAAAATCGACCTTTTTTCATTTGAGAAAAAAAAACTTACTGTACATTTGTGGAAAATAATTAATCCATGAATTATATTTTATTTGATGGCACAGTACGTAAATCTTTATTGCCATTAACCTACACAAAACCCGTTGCCGATTTGCGAATAGGAATACTTACCATTCGTGAAAAATGGGAAACATATTTGGGTTTTACCACAACCACACTTACCGAAGATTATTTAGAAGAAAAATTTCCGATGGTTGAAATGGCGCAAAATGTTATGATTAACGCTTCGTTTTTGCCGACACTTCCCTTAGTTGAAAAAATCATGGAATTAAAAGAAAATCAGGTTATTTTCAAAGAGGAAGAAGTGATTGCTTTTTTCACGACTGACTCGCAAGAAGCAGTAGATTTTGATCACTGCGAGCAAATAGAATTTGATTCAGAATTGATACAAATTAAAAATACTTGGGATTTATTTTCTTTCAATGAAATGGCTTTAAAAGCAGATTTCGAATTAATTACTGAAGGAAGATTGTCACAACCAATTCCCGATGACGTTCGGGTTGTTAATAAAGAAAATATTTTTATTGAAGAAGGGGCAGAAATCTTATTTGCGGTGTTAAACGCAAGTAAAGGGCCTATTTATATAGGAAAAGATTCGGTGGTGATGGAAGGCAGTTTAATTCGCGGGCCTTTTGCAATGGGAGAACATTCAGTGGTGAAAATGGGCACTAGAATTTATGGAGCCACCACTATTGGTTCACACTGTACCATTGGAGGAGAAATAAATAATTCTATTTTATCTAGCTATTCAAACAAAGGACACGATGGTTTTTTAGGAAACTCTGTATTGGGTGAATGGTGTAATATTGGTGCAGATACAAACAATTCAAACTTAAAGAATAATTATTGTGAAGTTCGTTTATGGAATTATGAAACGGAAAATTTTGTAAAAACCGGATTGCAATTTTGTGGATTAATTATGGGCGACCATTCTAAATGTGCCATTAACACCATGTTTAATACCGGAACTGTTGTAGGTGTTAGCGCAAATATTTACGGAGGTAACTTTCCAAGAAATTTCATCCCTTCTTTTAGCTGGGGCGGAGCGGCAGGATTTTCAACCTACCAATTAAACAAAGTAAATGAAACCGCAACGTTGGCTATGAAAAGGAAGGGAGTGGATTTTGATGAAAAAGAACAGCGTATTTTAGAACATATTTTTGGTATTTCCGAAAAGTATAGAAATTCTTAATTAGTCAACCCTAAAAATTGATTAATACATTGATTATTAATAAAAATAATTTAATATTTTCTAGTTTTAATCTACAAGATTTCGTATCTTATAAAATTGTTAAAATCTAAGATTAGTTATCTTTTTATAACTATTTGATGAGTTTCATTTATTCTTTCTGTTTGTATTTCCATAAAATAATGGCTCACATAAATTTTTAGGGGATTAGGCAAAAAGTTTTCGCTACTGGACATAGTTGGGGGGCACTTGGACGGATTTCCCAAAATAAAATTTTTTGTACTGTTGTGAAAATTAGTGGTAAACTCATCCACCAAACAGAAAATTTCAGTAACTTTATCAAAATTAATTATAAGAGAATAGTTGTCTAAATATTTGACAATCAGAAACTTAAATACACAGCTATTCTCTTTTTTATGCAAATCTTTTACTCAAATTATTAATCGAACTCAGGTTTATAATAATAGTTTTGTGCCTGTAGTGATAAGAAGAAAAGACAAAAAACCAAAGTGTATAGATTTTTCATTGTTAATATTTTTAAAGTTATTGTTGTTCTATAGAGTTAAGTTTAATTTCTGCATAGAAATAATCCCCAGGCGCAATAAATGGCTCTGAACAGGGAAGTTTAAGGCTTCCTGTGAACCTTATAGGTATAGAGTCATAAACAGTCTTCAAATAATCATACTCTGTGTCTAAAAAACTTTCATTACATACAATAAAGTGTCGCTGACAATTGTAGCAACCTTCTGTTCCTTGAAAAATCCAAAAGCGATTGTTATACTGTTCATCATCTAAAAATTCGTCTATATTTTCGGGATGTTTGTAATATAGCAATCCGCTTTTTTGTTCTTCAATAGGAACTTCTTGTATTTCTTCATTGGGTATGGTGGCTAAAGTTTCTGACTCACAGCCACAATCTGGTGGTGTGTCGTTATCTTTACAACCATTAAATAATAGTGTAAATCCTAAGCAGCAAATAACTGTAAATGATACTTTCATTCTGTTTGATAAATTTTTCATTGGCACCGTTTTTAAAGTTAGACATTTAGTGTGTACAACGATATTTTATAAGATTTGTGCGACGTAAAAATCGGAGATTTTTCGGACGTAGCAAATCGTTTGTTGAATGTTTGTTATTTGTTTCAGTTCAAATTTAAGCATAAATTTTATGAGGTGTTGTAACCAGTTTTAACTCAGATTATTCTTTAAAAATCTTTTTCGTTATTATTTCGTTATTATTTAATTCTACTTTTATTATATATATTCCAGAATTTAAACTTGAAATATCTACTTCCTGTTTTTCATTTGTCTCAAGGACTCTTTGTCCTTGAAAATTAAAAATGACTACTTTTTCAAAATATATTCTTTCGTATGTGCTATTTGCATTCATATTTTCGTTGTCACAGGGTTCGGGTGGGTAAATTACTGTTGGCATCACAACGATATCACCACTACAAGGGTCGTCGTCACTCCCGCCACCTCCATTATATGGGTTTTGTACATTAACAGTAATAGAATGATTCCCAATTAAAGTAGTTCCATTATATACTTTGCAAGTTATACTATGAACTCCTGTAGAACCCCCGTGAATTAAAGCAGTACTTGTACCTTGACCTTGAACGATTTCCCAACAATATTGATATGTACAACCTGTTGGAATTGACCAAACATAATTTGTTGCATATGTATAAGGGTTTGAGATTTTATAAGAACCTCCTGTCCCAGGTGTAATTTGAGTTGGTCCAGTCAAATAATGACTTTGTGTGCTGTCATAATTAATAGCTTTTTGAACAGCAGATAGTGCATTAAGTCTACCATAGCCTACTTGATTATTCCAAGTTTGTGTAGCATCGTAATTTCGGAAGGTGACATTATAAGGTGTGTTTCCAATTTTATCAGTAGTTGTTTCAAGAATTTCTCTGACTTGGGTTTGTGTAAAATTTGGATTAACAGATAATATTAATGCTGCAACACCAGCAGCATTTGGGCAAGCAGAAGAAGTACCATTAAAATTTGATTTGTAATCTCCAGTAGAATAGCCAGCTGAACCAGAAATATCAGTTGTATAAATTTGCACACCTGGTGCAACAATATCGATTTCATTTCCAAAATTACTTCCCCACCAAAACTCTCCATCACACGATGTACCGTTCGGATCTGGTTGTACAAGACTTCCTGATAATTGAGATGCATTAGAAGTGCTTCGCTTACGTTCATCACACATAGAAGAAGCTCCAACAGCAATAACACTATTCAATGTTGCAGGATAAGAAAGATTAGTATTATAGTTGCCAGATGAAAATAAAACTATACAACCTTTAAGATTACGACCTTTATTTACTGCATTATTAATTGTATTTGTAATCGCAGTTGAAGGAGAACCACCACTCCAAGAATTACTTAAAATATCTGCTCCATTTTGTACTGCCCAATTGATACCATTAACAATCCAATCATCCTCTACAATCCATTTTCTTCTACTATCTCCTAAAGGATAACCGTTTGAATATGCTATTCTAACAGGAATTATTTTTGTATTATAAGCCACACCCACAGTCCCTTCTGTATTGTTTGCAACAGAAGCAATTATGCCTGCGCAACTTGTGCCATGACCATCATTAGTTGTTTCGTTTGGTGCACCATTAGAATTATTTCCTGTGGCATCATAACCAGATAATAAATTAGGAGTTAAATCTGGATGTGTTAAATCAACTCCTTCATCTATTATCGCTACTTTAATGCCAGAGCCAGTAGCAAAATTCCACGCTTCCTCTACATCCATATCTGCATCATTTGTGCCTCCCAAATATCCTTGGTTTTTAATAGACCATTGAGAATTAAAATAAGGGTCATTTGTATGAGGTCTTAAAAAACGAGTAAAATTAGGTTCTGCAAAAATGATATTACTATTTTGTTCTAATTTTTCAACTAATTTGAAAATTTCATTTGTAGCAATATTATTTATTTTTATTAGAAATTGGTCTTTAACAAATTCATTTTCCTTTAAAGTATAACTATAATCTTTCAATAATGTTTCCAAAACATCCTTGTTGGTAAGTTTAATTATGATTTCTTCGTTACAAACTTGTTTAGTACCATCCTTGTATATTAAAACAGGTTCAATTTTTTGAAATTGAAATTTATTAACTAACTCCGATTTTTGTTTTTTAAAATTATTTTTATTCGATAAGTTATTAATTTTAACTATTGCATAATTATTTGAGAACTCAGTAATATTTTCAGTTTTTAATTGAAGTTTTAAAGATTTTTTAGTCAATGAATTAAATTTAACATAGAATTCGGTGGTTGAAACTTTAAACCCAATATTTTGATTATTAGATTTGTAGCTTAAATTTTCTTGAGCAAGTATTGATATAGGTAAAACCAATATTAAAAAAAAGTATGTTTTTTTCATTGTATTTCAATTTTTGTTAATGTAATTCTATTGTAAGTTAAATTAGTAGAATTAAAAGATTTTTTACAAATTTCACGAATACTTCCTGAAAATTTAATATCTACCGTTTCATTTGTATTAGCTGAAATTAAGTAACTAAATTCATTAAGTATTTCTTCATTGCATACTATAAAAGAATGTATACATGTACTGCAATTAGGGTCTGTATATCCTATCCAAAATTTATCATTATAATAATTGTCTTTAGGGTCTAATTGTCTTTTATATGATATTGTTCCAATTAATTCCGCGGATTCAGGTATAATCGTTATAATATCAGAATTGCAACCGCAATCTGTTGGAGTATCATCTTTTTTACAACTACTAAATATTAGAATAGTAAAAATAAACAAGTAAGTAATAGATTTCTTCAACCTATTCTTTTTTTTAATTAAATTTTTCATATTTTTTTTGTTTTTATTCATTAGTACTGTTGTTTAAAGGTTATTTTTTATTTTTAATTCCAGATTCCGTTCTGAAATTGGTTACAACTTGTTTTATCATTAAATATACCATTAATCCTTAAAATTTTATTTGATAAAACAAACCTTATTTGTTTTTAATGATAAATATATTGAGGTTTTATTTTTTACCATTACGGTTAAGCCGTAATTTGCTGTTTTTTTTAGTAATTTTTTTTGAGGACTTTAATTAAAGGAAAATGTACTTGTTTTCATAGTATTCAATTTTTAAGATTATTATTATAAATATAATTTGTTTAAATTTAAAATTTTATGATAAATATCATAAATTATATACGTTATAACTTGTTGTTTTAAATTTTCCGTTTAAATTTCAGAAATCTGGCTTAAAAATCATTTTTTGTCTTAAAATTCTGCCAGTTTCTTATTTATAAAAATTTGTTATCCGACAAAGGAGGAATCTCAACAAATAAGCATAGCATAATTAGATTCCTTGAAATGACAATTGGAGCCGCTTTTCAGGAGACCTAATCTATTTAGAAAGGCTCTAGTTTAAACTGGCTATTATGAATGAAATATCTAATTTTCGGCACTTTGTCACCCCTGCCTGCCGGCAGGCGCGGCTTTAGTCCCGATAACTATCGGGAGGTGAAAGAGCAAAGAGTCGAAAATTCAATTATTTTTACCCTAAAGGGAATAATTGAATTTTCTACGTTCGAACCAACTTGAAACCTTCGAAATATGGATTTGAAATTAAATATTAATGCTCAATTAAACTAGAGCTTTTAGAAAGAAAAACATAGAGTTATCCTTTAATTTGTTCTTTTTTGAATTTCTCAAATTTGTTTTCTGTATTTTTAGGCCAGTTGTTGTTGCTTAAATTGATATCAGCTGTTTCTTCGTCAGGATCAATGGTTATTTTTGTGATAGCCTTGTTTGAAGGGAAAACTTTAGTGACTTCTGCATCATTTTTTCTCCAAATTTCGGCAGGATATTGTTTGCGTTCTTTAGTGCCGTCTTCATATTCAAATTCAACAATAATAGGCATCACCAAATCTCCCGGTTTTTCAAAAACCAATTCATAAAAATATTTCGGTGTTTTTAATTCCGATTTTTCTTCCAAAGAAAAATTTTCATGGATATAATCACTCAACAAATTGTAATCTTCCGGTTTTTTCGATTTTAATTCTTTTGTAAATTCTGGGTTATCTTCAGATACCAGATAAAGTGCAGGAGGCAATTTATCAACGGTAATTCCATAGCGTTTTGCCATATTTTCGGCACGTTCGGTTGGTTTGTCGGTCACATAATATTTTTTAACTTCTTTGATGCCAATATCATTTGCGCCTGTTGTATAAAACCAGCCTCTCCAAAACCAATCTAAATCCATGGCAGATGCATCTTCCATCGTCCTGAAAAAATCGGCAGGCGTTGGGTGTTTAAATGCCCAGCGTTTTGCGTAGGTTTTAAAAGCATGGTCAAACAATTCAGGACCCATTATGGTATGTCGCAATATCCACAAACCTGCCGCCGGCTTCGCATAAGCATTGTTTGAAAAGTCGAACAAATCTTCACCTTCAGCCATAATTGGAGATAATTGAGATTGATCACCTTTCATATATGGAACAATATTTTTTGGCAAACCTCTGCTTAACGGGTAATTATCTTCATAATCCATTTGCGCCAGCATTTGCACAAAAGAATTTAAACCTTCATCCATCCAAGTCCATTCTCGCTCATCAGAATTAATAATCATAGGAAAAAAATTGTGACCAACTTCATGCATGGTTGTTCCAAGCATTCTGTATTTTGTTTGATCGCTATAAGTTCCATCAGGATTTGGTCTTCCGGGATTGAAACAAATTTGAGGATATTCCATACCCATTTGTCCATCAACCGAGATTGCCTTGTGATATGGATAGTCAATTGTATGTTTTGAGTAGGTTATCAAAGTTTGTGCTACGGCTCTGGTTGAATGATCACCATACAATGGATTTGCTTCTTTTGAGTAATAAGAATAGGCCATAACGGTTCTTCCATTAATAGCAACTGCCATAGCATCCCAAATAAATTTTCTGGAGGTAGCAAATGCGTAATCTCTCACATTTTCAGCATAAAATTTCCAAGTTTTGGTTTCCTTAGATTTTGTTTTTTCTATTTCTGTAGCTTCTTCTTGCGTTAAAATAATAACGGGATTATCGAACGATTTTCTGGCCTCTGCCAATCTTTTTTGTTGGGTTTTTGTAAGTACTTCATTTTCATTTTTAAGCACTCCAGTTGCGCCCAACATATAATCTTTTGGAGTTGTAATGTTCACTTCATAATTTCCAAATTCCAAAGCAAATTCACTTCTGCCAAAAAATTGTTTATTTTGCCATCCATTCACATTGTCATAAACACACAGTCTCGGAAAAAATTGCGCAATAACGTAGCTGTTATTTCCATCGGCAGGAAAATGCTCAAAACCTGATCTTCCGCCTTGTTCAATATGGTTATTGATATTGTACCACCATTTTATTTTAAATGAGAAAGTTTCGCCGTGTGCCAAAGGTTTTTCCAAATTCAAACGCATCATAGTTTGATTGATTAAATATGAAGCATCACTGCCGTCTATATTTTTTACATACTCAATTTTGAAACCGCCATCAAATGGTTTTATGAATTTATCTGAAAATTGTGATGGCGTAAAAAGTTGTCCTGAATTTTCTGGCTGAATATCAGGAGTTTTAGAATCTGCAGCACGCATATTTTGATCTAACTGCAACCATAAATATTCCAAATTATCTTTGGAATTGTTGTGATAGGTAATAATTTCTTCGCCAGAAATACGGTTATTATCTTCATCCAAAACAAGATCCATTTTATAATCTACCTGTTGTTGGGTGTACTCATGCCCTGGCGCACCAGAAGCTTTGTGTTCATTGTTTGGCGTAGGAAGTTCTTCGTGTAATTGTTTAAATTTACTGTTGTTGTAGTGTGCCTTTTCTTGGGCAGTTAAAGGTGAAATTACTGCCAACAATAGGAAATAAATAAAAGGTAATTTTTTCATAATATAAATTTTAAATAAATAATTAACCAAAAAAGCCACCCAAATGAGTGGCTCATTTAACTAAGCTTTAATTTTATCCTTTTTGAATTTTTCAAATTTTGTTTCTGTTTTTTTAGGCCAGCTGTTGTTGCTTAAATTGATATCCGCAGTTTGTTCGTCGGGATCAATGGTTATTTTTGTGATTGCTTTGCTCGATGGAAAAACTTTAGTGACTTCTGCATCATTTTTCCTCCAAATTTCTGCTGGATATTGTTTGCGTTCTTTAGTGCCATCTTCATATTCAAATTCAACAATTATAGGCATTACCAAATCTCCGGGTTTTTCAAAAACCAATTCATAAAAATATTTCGGTGTTTTTAATTCCGATTTTTCTTCCGAAGAAAAATTTTCATTGATATAATCACTCAGCAAATTGTAATCCTCTGGTTTTTTCGATTTTAATTCTTTTGTAAATTCAGGGCTGTCTTCAGAAACCAAATAAAGTGCTGGAGGCAATTTATCAACGGTAATACCATAGCGTTTTGCCATATTTTCGGCGCGTTCGGTTGGTTTGTCGGTCACATAATATTTTTTAACTTCTTTGATGCCGATATCATTGGCACCTGTTGTATAAAACCAGCCTCTCCAAAACCAATCTAAATCCATGGCAGATGCATCTTCCATCGTCCTGAAAAAATCGGCAGGCGTTGGGTGTTTAAATTTCCATCGTTCTGCATAAGTTTTAAAAGCATGGTCAAATAATTCGTGTCCCATAATAGTTTCCCTTAAAATAAATAAACCTGCGGCAGGTTTTCCGTAGGCATTTGACCCAAAATTGGTCAAATCCTCACCTTGAGACATGATTGGTTCCAAACCACTTTGATCACCAGCCATATATCTGACAATATTTTTCGGATAATCAGTTAAAGGAAAAAGCACAGGATCATATTTATATTCTGCATAAATTTCCACAAATGAATTGATACCTTCATCCATCCAAGTCCAAGTGCGCTCATCCGAATTCACAATCATTGGGAAAAAATTATGTCCAACTTCGTGTGTGATAACACCGAACATCCCCGATTTTGTTCTGTCTGTATATTTTCCGTTTTTATCGGGTCTTCCGCCATTCCAGCAAATCATTGGGTATTCCATTCCCTGACGTTCTGCATTGATGGAAGTTGCTTGTGGGTAAGGATAATCGAAAGTGAATTCTGAATATACTTTTAAGGTATTTGCAACGACTCTTGTTGAATGATCTTCCCAAAGCGGATTTCCTTCGTTTGGATATAAAGAATAAGCCATTACCGTTTTTCCGTTAAAGTCCACGGCCATGGCATCCCATATAAATTTTCTTGAGGAAGAAAAAGCGAAATCTCTAACGTTTTCAGCATAAAAATGCCAATTTTTTGTTTCTTTGGATCTTCCTTTTTCTGCCGCTAAGGCTTCTTCCGGCGTTACAATAAAAACCGGATTGTCAAACGAATTTTTGGCAGCTTCATATCTCTTATATTGATCGGGCGTAAAAACATCCTTCGGATTTTGAATAACGCCTGTTGCGTTTAAAATATGGTCTTTAGGCGTGGTAATGGTCACATCATAATTTCCAAATTCCAAAGCAAATTCACTTCGTCCTGTAAATTGTAAATTTTGCCAGCCTTCTACATTATTATATACGGCCAAACGCGGAAAAAATTGCGCGATTACATATAATTTATT
>DAIQBF010000011.1:0-27510 GCA_036781305.1 Lutibacter sp. | reverse complement strand
TCAATAATTGTATTTTTATTTTTCAAAAGATTATGGTTTTTTTAACAAAAAAAAGTTTTATCTTTAATTTTAAACAAAAATATATTTATTTAATTAGAAATTGAATAATCTGCTAAAAAAAAGTAAAAGTCAAATCTGTGAAAATTATTAAATTATCAAATAACACATTTAAAACTAAAGATAATTTATTATCGTATTAATAATTTAGAAAGGATAATGAACAGTAAAGAAGTTGATTTACATGAGGCTTTGAAAAAATATTTTGGATTCACTCAATTCAAGGGACTACAAGAACCAGTAATAAAAAGTATAATTGAAGGAAATGACACTTTTGTGATCATGCCAACAGGAGGCGGAAAATCATTATGTTATCAGCTTCCGGCATTGGTAAAAGAGGGAACAGCAATTGTTGTTTCTCCGTTAATTGCCTTAATGAAAAATCAGGTTGATGCCATTCGAGGCATTTCAGCAGAACATGGCATTGCCCATGTGCTAAATTCTTCATTAAATAAAACGGAAGTGGCACTGGTTAAAAGTGATATTGAGAAAGGAATTACAAAATTATTGTATGTGGCTCCTGAATCGCTTATGAAAGAAGAGTATATCGATTTTTTGAAAAATCAAAACATTTCTTTTGTCGCTATTGACGAAGCGCATTGTATTTCAGAATGGGGACACGATTTTAGACCGGAATACAGAAACCTTAGAACTATTATTCAAAAAATAGACAACGTTCCGTTAATCGGATTAACGGCAACGGCAACACAAAAGGTGCAAGAGGATATTATAAAAACCCTTGGCATGTCAAATGCCAACACTTTTAAAGCATCATTTAACCGTCCCAATTTATTTTATGAAGTTCGGCCAAAAACAAAAAATGTAAATTCTGATATCATTCGGTTCGTTAGGCAATTTCAAGACAAATCGGGCATTATTTATTGTTTAAGCAGAAAAAAGGTCGAAGAAGTAGCGCAAGTTTTGCAGGTGAATGGCATAAAAGCGGTTCCGTATCACGCAGGATTAGACGGAAAAACCAGATCTAAACATCAGGACATGTTTTTAATGGAAGATGTGGACGTGGTTGTGGCAACCATTGCTTTTGGAATGGGAATAGACAAGCCCGATGTTCGCTTTGTGATTCATCACGATATCCCAAAAAGTTTGGAAAGCTATTACCAAGAAACCGGCAGGGCGGGAAGAGATGGCGGAGAAGGATTCTGTTTGGCCTATTATTCCTACAAAGATATTGAAAAGTTAGAAAAATTTTTATCAGGAAAACCGGTGGCAGAACAGGAAATTGGCAACGCTTTGTTACAAGAAGTGGTTGGCTACGCGGAAACTTCCATGTCGCGAAGAAAATATCTGTTGCATTATTTTGGGGAAGATTTTGATGAAGTAAATGGTTTAGGCGCTCTGATGGATGACAACGCCATTAATCCCAAGAAAAAAAATGAAGCTGAAACTGAATTAAGAATGTTATTGGAAGTTGTTGTTAAAACTCACCAAAAATATAAAGCAAAAGAATTGATAAATACCTTAACAGGGAAAGTAAATGCCTTGTTAAAATCGCATAAAACAGACGAACAACCTTTTTTTGGATGCGGAAAGGAACATGACGGAAAATACTGGATGGCATTGATTAGACAAGCATTGGTTGCCAGGTACATCAATAAAGAAATTGAGCAATACGGCGTTATAAAAATTACAGATAAAGGTACAAATTTTATTGAAAATCCGTCTTCATTTATGATGACTGAAGACCATGTTTATGATGAAAGCACTGATGCCTCGATTTTAGCAAATGTTAACGGCAGCGGAACTTCTGCGGATGAAGTGTTGCTTAAAATGCTCAAAGAATTGCAAAAAGCAGTCGCCAAGAAGAATGGTGTGCCGCCTTATGCGGTATTGTTGGAGCCATCATTGGAAGATATGGCACTTAAATACCCAATGACTATGGATGAATTAAAAAACATCTACGGCATTGGAGAAGGAAAAGCAAACAAATACGGAAAGCCTTTTATTGAGCTGATAGCAAGATATGTGGAAGAAAATGACATCCTTCGTCCGGATGATTTTGTGGTGAGGAGCACAGGCGTAAATTCGGGATTAAAGCTTTATATCATTCAAAATACCGACCGAAAAATTCCACTTGAAGATATAGCGAAATCAAAAGGTTTAAGTTTTAATGAACTCATTGAAGAAATGCAGGGCATTGTTTACAGCGGCACTAAAATAAATATCGATTATTGTATTGATGATTTATTGGATGAAGACCAGCAAGAAGAAATTTTTAACTATTTTATGGAATCTGAAAGCGATAGAATACAAGATGCATTGGACGAATTTGAAGGGGAATATGATGAAGAAGAATTGCGTTTAATGAGAATAAAATTCATGAGTCAAGTCGCAAACTAAAATTTAAGCCATATAAGCCACTAACATACCAAACAAAATAGCAATAAATTTAAATAGGTTAAACTTGTGGTCTTTTGATGTTTCAAACAAAATGATTGTTGAAATATGTAAAAAGACCCCTATAATAATAGCCGTAATTTCTGTTTTATAGGTAGTTAAAAATTGGATTTTCTCACCTGCCAAGCTTCCTAAAGGTGACATAAAAGAAAACAATAACAAAAATAAAACAGCTTTTGTTTTAGAAATTTTCGAGCTTATAAAAAATGTTCCCAATATAATTGAAATGGGAATTTTGTGAACCACTATCGCCCAAAGTAAATGTTCGTGATTAAGGTTATGGGCCAATGGAATTCCTTCCATAAAAGCGTGAATATTTAAACTGATTAATAATGCCCATGGAAAGACAATATTTTCCTCAACATGAATATGGCCATGTTCTGCACCTTTTGAGAAAAAATCCAAGATAAGTTGCAATAAAAGTCCGAGAAGAATAAACAAGCCAATATTTGCGTTTTTTACAGCATAAACTTCTGGAAATAAATGTAAAATAGTGATGGACAATAAGTAAGCGCCACTAAATGATAATAGCAATTGAACCGTTTTTTTACTGGGCTTTAATCCAAAAACAATGATAATGCCAATTAATACCGATGCTATAAGTGCAATATAGGTCATTCTAAAACTAAAATTAAACGGTCGGATGTTTCTTCATTAAAATCTTCTAACTGATAATCACCAAAAGTATATTTAATTTTAAAGCCCACAGAATTTAGGTATGAATTTATTTTGGGCAAATCCAAACTTTTCACTTTTTCGTAATAGGTATGGTGCTTGCCGTCTGCATCAAAATTTATTTCTTTTATGATAAATCCGTTTTTCACGTAACGATTCATTTTAAAGGTAATGCCATCAATGGTTTGAACTTCCTCTGAAACAAGCGCAGAAATTACTTTTTTTGCATTCATAAAGTCTATAATAGCAATTCCATTTGGATTTAATCCATTTTTGATATTTTGCAAAATGGCAATATCTTCTGCATCATATTCAAAAAACCCAAAACTGGTTAACAAATTTAAAATTACGTCGAACTTGGTTTTAAAAGGGTTTCTCATATCGTGTTCCACAAATTGAAGCGTTTCAGTTTCAAATTGTTTGGCATAATCAATGCTGTTTTTTGATAAATCGGCTCCTATAACATTGAAACCCAATGAATTTAAATAAATAGAATGACGACCTTTTCCACATCCTAAATCTAAAACAAATTCGTTTTTTTTCAATTTCAAAAAGGAAATCAAATTTTTCAAAAAGGATTGTCCTTCGGAATAATCTCTATGTTTATATAAAATATGGTAATAGCTTGTATCAAACCAGGAAGCAAACCAATCTTTGTTTTTAGTCATAATATTGAAATGAAGGCAAAAATAAGGATTTGTTTGGTAATATGTTTATTTGTTGTACTATTTATGCGTTTAAGGAATGAATTGTTTTATTGTTTTGAAAAATTTTTATCTTATCTCCGGCAGGCAGGCAAGCTTTTTTAAACTTTCAACTTAATAATTCATTACTTTTGCAAAATAATTATATAATATGGAGCGGAATTTTAAAATGGTTGCCACCACAATGTTTGGATTGGAAGAAGTATTGGCAACAGAACTTAAAAATTTAGGGGCGCAAGATGTGGAAACGGGCGTAAGAAGCGTTACTTTTTTAGGTGATAAGGGTTTTATGTACAAGGCAAATATGGCTTTGCGCACGGCGATTAGAATTTTGAAACCCATTAAAACCTTTAAAGTTGCGGATGAAGATGATTTGTATAAAAAAATACAACAAATTCAATGGGAAAAATATCTGGGTGTTTCCAGTACTTTTTCTATTGGAGCGGTTGTAAATTCGCAGGGTTTCACCACAAACTCCCATTATATTACACTAAAATCGAAAGATGCCATAGCGGATTATTTCAGAGATAAATATAATGAAAGGCCTAGTGTTGACACAAAGCACCAAGATTTGAAGATTCACGTGCATATTCATAACAATTATTGCTCAATTTCATTAGATAGCTCGGGCGATTCTTTGCACAAACGCGGTTATAGAAGCGCTACGAATATCGCGCCCATAAATGAAGTTTTGGCCGCTGGCTTGGTATTGCTTTCCGGATATACGGGCGATTGTAATTTTATTGATCCGATGTGTGGTTCAGGAACAATTTTGATTGAAGCTGCGATGATTGCCAACAATATTCCAGCTAACATAAACAGAAATGAATTCGGATTTGAAAAATGGGAGGACTATGACGAGGATTTGTTTTTTACCATCCAAGATTCCTTGATAAAAAAAATACACAATTCCCATTTTAAAATTATGGGATTTGACAAAGCGCCATCTGCAGTGGTTAAGGCGAAAGAAAATGTTAAAAATGCCAATTTAAGTGAGTTTATTGGCGTGCATCACATAAATTTCTTTAATTCTGTAAAAGAAGTTTTTGGCCGTACCGTTATTTTATTCAACCCGCCTTATGGTGAAAGATTGGATATAGATATGCAAGAATTTTATAAAAAAATTGGCGACACATTAAAAAGTGGCTATTCAGATTCCACCGTTTGGTTTATCACTTCAAATATAGAAGCCATAAAACACGTCGGTTTGCGGACTTCAAGAAGAATTCCTATGAAAAATGGCGATTTGGATTGTTTATTTGTAAGGTACGATATGTACGAAGGAAGCAAGAAAACACATAAGAGACGAATTGAAGAAGAGGAATCTTAAGGGCGATTCTTTTATGATTTGAGTAAAAATAGAAAAAGCGTTGCAATATTGCAACGCTTTTTCTATTTAATAATTCAATTAATTCTTAATTTCTTCTTGAAGAATTACCTCTTGAATTTCCTTTTTTATCTGATTTTTCGTTAGATTTCTTATTTGTTGTTTCTCTAACAGTTTGCCCTTTCCGGGAATTTGAAGAACTATTTCTTTGTTGTGTTCTCTCAGGTTTTTGCGCTGTTCTTACAGGGGCACGATTTTCAGCTATTCTTGAGTTTCTCGTGTTGCTTTGCGCTCTATTTTCACTTGATCTTGTAACTGTATTTGATTTTCTGTCAGTATTGTTAACCGAACCATTGCTACGGGTATTCTGACTTGTTCTGTTGTTAGAAGATGGTCTGTTAACTGTATTAGTTCTTCTATCGGTATTGTTACCAGTCTGACTTGTTCTTGTGTTAGAAGACGGTCTGTTAACTGTATTAGCTCTTCTATCGGTATTGTTACCAGCCTGACTTGTTCTTGTATTAGAATTAGGTCTGTTTACCGTAGTCGTTCTTCTATCAGTATTGTTAACAGAACTGTTATTGCGATTAATTTGACCTGTTCTGTTGGTAGTGTTTCTTCTTTCTGTATGAGAATTTTTGTCATTATATCTGTTAGGAACACTTTTAGTGGCTACACGTCTTGTGTCATTTCCTTTTCTCTTATAATTTTTATCGTAATATTTATTTCTCGAATGGTCACTATAATAAGTGTAACGTGTTGGGTGATAATGATTTCTATAAGGGTTATAACTTACAATTCTGAAATCAAACAACGGTCTTGCAAAATAATTATGATATGGGTGAAACACATAATTGCGATTGTAATTGTTTATGTATCCTGAATAATGGCTGTAATAACCTTGTCGGTTATAATATACATGCAATCCTCCAATACGCACCAATCTACCTGAATCGTAATTAATATCTGTATTTCCAATTCTGGTCACACGTCCATAATAATCATAATAAATAGGAATATCTTCTATTTGGATAATGGCACCATAGTCGTCATATTGTACGTATGGGTCATAGTCATAACCGGAATTAAAACTGATATTAACGCCATTACCTTGATAATTTACGCCTAAAGCATTTCTTTGGTTAATATAGAAATCAAATTCGCCATTTGGAAAAACGGCAAATGTTACATCTCTTTCAACAAATGTGAATGAATTGCCATAATCATCTATATAATAATTATTTTTTGAAGAATTTTCAGTTTCAAAAGTTGAAGCCTGAATGCCAAGTCCAACAAATAAAAAAGTTGCTAAAAGTAAAAATTTTGTTTTCATGATAAGATATTTAAGGGTTAAACTAAATTTGCCGGTTAGCAGCATTCCTTATCACAAATACAAACAACGTGCCAAAAAAAGAATATGCCCAATAAAATTGGGCATATTACCTATTTAAAATCAAACAAAAATCTATAAATATTAGATAGTTTCGGGCATTTTACCGGTTAATGAATTTAGAAAAGAGACAATTGCAGTTACTTCTGCATCATTTAAGTCTTTATTGAGTTGAATTTTGCCCATAATTTTAACGGCTTCTTTTAAATCCTTTACGCTTCCGTCATGGAAATACGGATATGTTTTTTCAACGTTTCTTAATGATGGTGATTTAAAAAAATATTTATCAGTCTCATTATTAGTTACTTGAAATCTTCCTTCATCAATTTTGTCGCTTTTTGTGTATTTCCAATAATCATCGTAAACACCAAATTTTTGATAAATATTTCCTCCTAAAACTTTACCTGAATGGCAAGCAATACATCCTTTATCTATAAATAATTGTAGGCCTTCTTTTTCAATAGTTGACAAAGCTTTTATGTCTCCAGCCGTAAACTCATCAAATTTTGATGGCGTTATTAACGTCCGTTCAAAAGCACCTATCGCTTTTTTAATATTCGTAAATGAAATTGGCTGAGTTTTATCCGGAAATGCTGCGGCAAATAAATTTTTATATTCATCTATTTTAGATAACCTTTCTATAACTACCTTTTCACTAGGCATCGCCATTTCTACCGGATTCATCATTGGACCTCCTGCTTGTGCTTCAACGTCAGGTTCTCTACCGTCCCAAAATTGAGATGTATGTAATGCCGCATTTAAAACAGTAGGGGAGTTTCTTGTGCCAAAACCACCATCATTCCCAGGGGAAGTACTCAAATTATCAACCCCATAAGTGGCTAAATTATGACATGTGTTGCAACTTTGTGTGTTGTCTTTTGATAGTCTGTTTTCAAAAAATAATTTTTTACCGAGCAGCACCTTTTCATCAGATAAAATATTTTCAGCGTTCTCCGCAACAGTTGGCAATGTTCCAAAAATTGATAAGGCCGTTTTTTGTAATGCGGTGTAATCAGAATTTATGGGTTGTTTTTCTTCTTGCTTTTTATTGGTATTACAACTTAATAGAGTAAGCGATAAAAAGGCTAACAATAGTAATTTTTTCATGATTTTCATTGTTTAAATTAAAATAATAAAGTTAAGTAAAATTTAATGAAAATAGTGCAATAAAGGTTACAGTGCATCGGTTATATCTTTTCAAATTAAATTGCTCAAATTGCCGATTATTAAATTGATTTTAAATATTTTTACCCTTTAAAACCAGATCTGTTGGACAATTTTATCGATGTTATTTTACCGATTCCTTTACAAAAGTTATTTACCTGTAAAATAACCGAAGCGGAAGCTGCCTTTTTGAAAAAGGGGAGTCGTGTTGCTGTAGAATTTGGGAAATCTAAATTATATACTGCTTTAGTCTATGAAATTCATCAAAGGCCGCCAATTGGTTATGAAGCAAAAGAAATTTATCAGATTTTAGATGAAATTCCCGTTGTAAACAAAATTCAAATTAACCATTGGGAATGGATTTCAAGTTATTATATGTGCTCTATAGGAGAAGTTTATAGGGCAGCGATGCCTTCGGCTTTTCTGTTGGAAAGCGAAACGGAGGTTCAATTGGTTAAGGATTTTACAAAAGATGAAGCACTTTCCGGCGAAGAATTTTTAATTTTTGAAGCCTTACAGTTTCAGCCCCAACTTTCTATTCAGCAAATTATTGACATTCTCGGCAAAAAAAATGTTTTTCCGATTATTAAAGCGTTGATTGATAAAAATGTAATTATTGTCAAAGAGCAAATTTATGAGCAATACAAGCCAAAATTAGAGAGATATGTTCGCTTAACACCAGCCTGGGATTCTCCAGAAAAATTGCCTGAATTGATTGATTCCCTAAGCAGGGCAAAAAAACAGCGCGACATAATTTTAACTTATTTTCAATTACAGTCCACAAAAAAACCTATTAAAATAACACAGCTTCAAGAGGATTCAAACAGTTCCTCGTCAGTGTTGAAATCATTGATTGATAAAGGTATTTTTGAAATCTATTTTATCCAGACGGATCGAATTAATTTCGACGGGAAATCAGGCGAGATAAAAGAATTGACGACACACCAAGAAGAGGCATTTATCGCCATAGAAGAGCATTTCAAAACCAAGCAGACAGTCCTTTTAAAAGGAATTACAAGTAGCGGTAAAACAGAGATTTACGTTAAATTAATTAAAGAAATTATTAAAGAAGGGAAACAAGTGCTTTATTTGCTTCCGGAAATTGCGCTTACCACGCAATTAATCGATAGATTACAACTTTATTTTGGGGAATATTTATCTGTTTTTCATTCAAAATACTCCATGAATGAGCGTGTTGAAGTGTGGAACAATGTGTTGGAAAATAAACCGAAAGCCCAATTAATTTTAGGCGCTCGTTCTTCTATGTTTTTGCCTTTTTCCAATTTAGGGTTAATCATTGTCGATGAAGAACATGAACCTTCTTTTAAACAATATGATCCGGCGCCAAGATATCATGCGCGTGATTCTGCCATCGTTTTGGCGAATCAACACCAGGCAAAAGTGATTTTGGGTTCCGCAACACCCAGCATTGAAACCTATTACAATGCACAACAGGGAAAATACGGTTTGGTTGAATTGAATAGAAGGTTTGGCAATGTTTTATTGCCTGAAATTGAATTGGTTGACATAAAAGAAAAGTATCGAAAAAAACGAATGACCGGCCATTTTTCCGACCGGTTACTTGAAATGATTACAGAAGCGCTGGATAATAAAGAACAAGTTATTTTATTTCAAAATCGCCGGGGTTTTGCACCCGTTGTTGAGTGCGAAACCTGCGGAGTTTCCCCACAATGTCCAAATTGCGATGTGAGTTTAACCTATCATAATTACAGAAAAGAATTGCGATGCCATTATTGCGGACATCGGCAAGCAATGCCCCATAATTGCGGTGCTTGCGGCAGCGAAAAACTAAATACCAAAGGTTTTGGGACAGAGCAAATTGAAATAGAATTGGAGGAGTTGTTTCCCAACGCAAAAGTGGGAAGAATGGATTTAGACACCACGCGTGGCAAATACAGTTATCAAAAAATAATAGGGCAATTTCAGTCGCAGGAAATTGATATATTGGTGGGTACGCAAATGCTTTCAAAAGGATTGGATTTTGCAAATGTGTCTTTGGTGGGGATCATGAATGCCGATAATATGTTGAATTTTCCCGATTTTAGGGCACACGAAAGAAGTTACCAATTGATGGTGCAAGTTTCGGGCAGGGCTGGGCGCGCCAGCAAAAGAGGAAAGGTTGCCGTCCAAACTTATAATCCACATCATCAAATATTACAACAGGTTTCCACCAATGATTTTGAAGAAATGTATAAAGAGCAATTGGAGGAACGTTGGCAATACCATTATCCTCCTTTTTACCGAATTATCAAGATAACTTTACGCCACAAGGATTTTAACAGGGTAGAGGAAGGTGCTATTTGGTTGGGAAAATCTCTAATTTCTATTTTTAAACATGATATTTTGGGGCCTTCAACCCCAGGAATTTCCAAAATAAGAAATTATTATATCAGAACAATTATTATAAAAATCCCACAAAAGCAGTCGTTGTCGGTAAGTAAAAACCAGATTCAACAGGTAAAAAATGCATTTCAGTCCATAAAGGAATTTCGCTCCATCAGATTCAATATAGATGTAGATAATTATTAATTTATTTTATTAATTTTACATTTGCCAATTAAGTAAATAACCTTATATTTGCACCCTTAAAAGTAAAAACTTAAATAATTAATTATGAATCATTACGAAACTGTTTTCATTTTGAATCCCGTTTTATCTGATGTTCAGGTAAAGGAAACAGTAAGGAAGTTCGAGGACTATCTTGTTTCTAAAGGTGCCGAAATGATATCAAAAGAGGATTGGGGCTTAAAAAAATTAGCTTATACCATCCAGAACAAAAAAAGTGGATTCTACCACTTATTTGAATACAAAGTTGCTGGAGAAACAATCGCTCCTTTTGAACTTGAATTTAGAAGAGATGACAGTATTATGCGTTATTTAACGGTTGCGTTAGATAAACATGCTGTTGCTTGGGCTGAAAAAAGAAGATTAAGAGACGGAACTAAAGCATCTAAAAAATAAGCGATATGTCTATAGAACAACAAGCAAAAGGAGGAAAACAAGGTGAAGTTCGTTACCTGACTCCGTTAGATATTGAAACCAAACAAGTTAAAAAATACTGTCGTTTTAAAAAGAACGGTATCAAATATATCGATTATAAAGATGCCGATTTCTTATTATACTTAGTAAATGAACAAGGTAAAATTTTACCGCGTCGTTTAACAGGAACATCATTAAAATACCAACGTAAAGTGTCTGTTGCCATTAAAAGAGCACGTCATTTGGCTTTATTGCCTTACGTTGCGGATATGTTAAAATAAAAACAGCAAGGAATTATGGAAATTATATTAAAGCAAGACGTTGAAAACTTAGGTTTTAAAGATGATCTTATTACTGTAAAAAATGGTTTTGGACGTAACTATTTGATTCCTCAAGGATTTGCAGTATTGGCAACAAGTTCAGTAAAGAAAATGTTAGCGGAAACTTTAAAGCAACGTGCTTATAAAGAAGAAAAATTGATAAAAGATGCCACTGAAATTGCAGATGCAATCAAAGCATTCGATATTAAAATTACAGCTAAAACAGCCGATAATACAAAATTATTTGGATCGATAAATAACCAAGATGTTGCAGAGGCTTTAGCTGCTGCAGGTCAGGTAATTGATAAAAAATATATCAAAGTTGAAGGCGGCACTATTAAAAGAATTGGAAAATACAATGCCACCATTAGATTGCATAGAGCAGTTGTGGTAGAATTGCCAATTGAAATAGTTGCCGAGGCAAAATAATTAACAATTTTTAGTTGATAAACATATTTGAAGCCCACTTTTTAGTGGGCTTTTTTTATACAAGAATTAGTAACTAATCAGTGCCTAAAGTTTGGAGTGCCTAGAATGCCTAAAGGCGAGCCTGCCGAAGGTAGGTTAATTGATTTTAAGCTTAACAACTGACTCAAGACGGTACATTTTTTTAATTTCTCAAAAATGACATATTTTTAATATAATTGAGCTTGTTTTACTTCGTAAAAACTCCATTCTTTAACTTTAAGTACTTCAAACTTTAGGTATTTTAAGTACTGATTAGTTACAAGAATTAATATTATTAATAAAATCATTTAGTAAATTTACCAAACATATCTAAAATCTTAAAAATGAAAAAAATTATTATATTATTAACAATATTGATTGCCATTATATCGTGCAATCAAGACAAAAAAAACACTTTAATGGAAAATGATTTAACCGATAATCCATTTTTAAATGAAAGTACGCTTCCGTATTATGCTCCGGACTTTACTAAAATTCAAAATAAACATTTTAAACCAGCATTGGTTGAGGGTATGAAACAACAAGCTGAAGCAGTAAATGTAATTATTGAGAACAATGAAAAAACTACTTTTGACAATACCATACTTGCCCTAGAAAAAAGTGGAGAAATGCTTGATAGAGTCAACAATGTATTTAACGCTTTAACTGCAGCCAACACCAATGACACTTTGAAAAAAGTACAGTCTGAAATTGCACCTTTAGCAGCAAAACATTATGATGAAATATATTTAAATGATAAGTTGTTTGCTAAAGTAAAGGATATTTACACAAATAAAGATAATCTCAATTTGGATGCGGAATCCTTAAAATTAGTCGAAAATTACTATGAAAATTTCACCATTGCTGGCGCTAATTTATCAAAAGAAAATAAAGTTACCCTAAAAAATATTAATGAACAACTGGCATCATTGAGCACGACGTTTGATCAAACCTTGCTTGATGCAAATGAAGCGGCTACCATTGAAATTCATGATGTTAATAAACTTGCTGGATTTTCAAAAGAACAAATTGAAAACATTAAAGATAAAACGAAAGAGAATACTTGGTTATTAACAATTACAAATACCACGCAACAATCTCAATTACAATACTTAGAAAATAGAGAAGTAAGAAAGCAATTATTTGAAGCTGGTTGGAATAGGACTAATGGAGGAAAATATGACACCAAAGAATTGGTGGCAAAAATGGTTGAATTGCGTGCTCAAAAATCAAAATTATTAGGTTTTGATAATTTTGCTTCCTGGAGATTGCAAAACACAATGGCGAAAAAGCCGCAAGCTGTTTTGGATTTGTTTGCGAAATTGGTTCCGGCGGCCACTTTAAAAGCCAAAAACGAAATTGATGAAATTCAAAAGATGATTAATAGTCAAGGTGAAACTTTTGAGTTAGAACCTTGGGATTGGAATTTTTATGCCGAAAAAGTCAGAAAGGCCAAATACGATATAGATGAAAGCGAAATTAAACCTTATTTTGAACTAAATACAGTTTTAGAAAAAGGCGTTTTTTATGCAGCACAAAAATTATATGGAATCACTTTTAAAAAGAGAACTGATATTCCAACTTATCAAGAGGATGTGGTAACCTATGAATTATTTGAAGAAGATGGCACGCCACTTGGTTTGTTTTATGGTGATTATTATGCAAGAAGTTTCAAAAGTGGAGGCGCATGGATGGATAATTTTGTTACCCAATCAACATTATATAACAAAAAACCTGTTATTTACAATGTCATGAATATTGCAAAACCTGCTGAAGGTGAACCAACTTATTTGTCTTTTGATGAAGTTGAAACCATGTTTCATGAATTTGGCCATGCATTGCATGGTTTTTTTGCAAGTCAGCATTATCCAAGTCTATCAGGCACTGCAGTAGCCAGAGATTTTGTGGAATTTCCTTCTCAATTTAATGAGCACTGGGCATTAAATCCTGCTATTCTTGATAATTATGCTTTAAATTATAAAACAGGCACTAAAATTCCTCAAGAATTAATCGCTAAAATTAAAAATTCCGGTTCATTTAATCAAGGATATAGCTTAATTGAAGTTTTGGCTGCTTCTAATTTAGATATGCTTTGGCACACCATTTCGGCCGACACGAAAATAACAGATGTAAACAAATTTGAAACCGATGCGCTAAATTCAGTTCATTTATTAATGAAAGAAGTTCCTACAAGATATCGTTCTACCTATTTTGCACATATTTTTAGTGGAGATTATTATGCCGGATATTATTCATATTTGTGGACTGAAGTTCTAAGTCATGATGCATTTGACTATTTTACAGAACATGGCGGTTTAACAAGGGAAAATGGACAACGCTACAGAGATATGATTCTTTCTAGAGGCAATACAATGGAATTGGATAAAATGTACGAAGATTTCAGAGGTTCAGCACCTAAAATTGAGCCTATGATTAAAGCGAGAGGATTAAATTAATATGGAGGTATCCAATCTTCTCCCGTAAATTATTAACTTAGAGGGATGAGTTATCCGACAGATTAAATGGAATTATGGCAACTAATGGAACAATATTCCATAAATCGACCAAAGTTGAAGATTATACATAACCATCTTCAACTATTATTACAATCGGTTGGCCGGGCTATAATGAATTAAATATAATTGCCTAAGGTAAGTGATGGTGAGAAAGAAGGGCCGCCAAACGTTCACAGAATCGGTGCCTTATTAAAAGATGTGAATAAAAATAAACTGGAGTACTATCTTGACGAATATATGTTTCGATATAATAGGTGAATATCACTAAATAGAGAGCTTTTGTTCTTGATATTAATTGAACAGGAAGTTAAAATACCCCTGATTTTACATGAAAAAATTACCAGTCAAAATTACGGGTAATGATCGGATACCCCATAAATAAGAGCATATAAATTATACAATATTTAATTAAAAATCATATATTTACTTAAAATTCGCATGGAACAATAAATTTTCTTTTAATAAACCCCCCTTATTTTTAATTTTAAAATTGACTTAAAGCCAGGTATCATTGCTTTAAATTTATTAATTATAGTGTTTGTGTTGTGTTTTGTGAAAAGATATTTCACATAATTATTGATAAAAGAGACCTTAAAAATGGCCCATAAAAAGAGTCTGGTTAGGAATTAAGTAGCATAATTTCAGCAATTAATTTATTTTAGCCAGAAATAGAAGATTTACAAAACGCCCCACATTTATAAAAACAGAAAAATGGGCATACCTATAAAAATACTGATTGTAGAAGATGAAATGGTGATTGCGGCCAATATCTCATTGCAATTAAGAAATCTGGGATATGCAATAAGCGGGATAGTTCCTAGAGGGGAAGAAGCCCTGCTTCATATAAAAGAAGATACGCCTGATATCGTTTTATTGGACATTCAGTTAAAAGGAAAAATAGACGGAATTGAAACGGCGCAACTTATACAAAAGGAATATATGATTCCCATTATCTATCTTACTGCAAATACGGACGAAATTCATTTTAACAGGGCAAAAGCCACAAAACCCTATGCCTTTATATCCAAACCTTTTAAAAAGTTAGATCTACAGCGTGCTATTGAACTTGCCTTGACGCGTATAATGACAAAAAGCACCATTAATGACAATAACCTCGATATTAATCCAATACCTCCAATTATTTTAAGCGATCGAATATTTGTGAAGGATCATGAAAAAATGGTGAAAATTATTATTAAAGACATTTATTATATAGAAGCCGACCGTAATTATTGTCGGATTTTCTCAAAAGAAAAAGAGTTTTTGTTGGTAATGACGCTTAAAGATATTGACGAAAAATTACCAAATGAACATTTCCTCCGTATTCATCGCTCTTACATAGTTAATCTTTCCCAAGTAGATGAGGTTGCCGGAAGTCATGTGGTAATCTCAAAAAAAGTGATACCCTTAAGCAAAACTTTAAGAACTGAATTATTAAAACGACTGCAGACTATTTAATCAATCCACTTTTTCATAATTAAATTCAAATGTAATTTTTGTGCCTTCATGGTTTTTTTGTTTCATTTTTCCATCCAATTGTTGCGATAATAATTTTATAAGTTGCGACCCAAAACCGGTGCCATAAACAGTTCCTTCTTCGTGCTGTCCAATCCCGTCATCAGCCACCTCTAGATTTAGTATATCTTTATTTATTTGTTTTAAACCAATTTTAATTTTCCCTTTTCTATTATTGGGAAATGCATATTTTAAGGCATTTGTAAGTAATTCATTTACAATTAAGCCCAGTGGGATTGCCGTGTCTATATCAAGTTCAATAATCTCCATATCATATTCTAATGTTATCCTGTCATTAACACCAAAAGAATCTAAGATATAACTGCCCAAATTAATAAAGTAATCTTTCATTTCAACCGCCGCTATATTTTCCCCTAGATATAGCTTTTGATGAATTAAACTCATAGAATAGACCCTGTTTTGACTTTCCTGCATAACGCCTATAACATTTTGGTCTTGTGTTTGTGCAGATTCTAGAGCCAATAAGCTCGATACAATTTCCAAATTATTTTTAACGCGATGATGAATTTCTTTAAGCAGAAACTCTTTTTCTTTGTTTTGCTGTTGCAGCAATTTATTTTTCTTTCTGTTATTTTGAAATGTTTTATATAAGACGATGAGCAACAAAAATAAAAGACCAGTAATAATTGTTATGAACGTTTGCTTTGTTTTCTGCTGTTTCAATTTGGTTTTCTGTTCCGCTATCGTACTTTCTTTTTTTGCTACCTCAAATTCAGTTTGAAGCAATGAAATTCGACGGCTGGCATCAGCTGTAAATATTTTATTTTTTAATTGATCGTATTTAGAAAAGGACTCGAAAGCCTCTTTGTAATTATGATTCCCTGCAAATGCTTTGCCTAAAGTTTCATAGGCTTGGCTTAAATAATATGCATCGCCAAAATCATCGGTTGCAATAGCAACGGACTTTTGCAAGCTTTCAATGGATGAAATATATTTTCCTTGAAAATATTGTAATTTTCCGACGGAAAGCCACGAGCGCATTAACATGAAATTATTGTCGAGCAATTCGGCAAATTTTATTGCTTTAATTCCCGCCTCTTCAGCTTCTTTAAATTTGTTTAAATAGGCAAATAAATCTACTTGAGAAATATAAACATCGCTTAAATTATTATAAAAACCATAACGTTCGCCAATGGCAATTGCATGTTCATAATAATTCAATGCATTTTGGTATTCTTTTAGTTTTAAATAATTATTGCCAACCACATATAAGGTAAAATCGTAGTCTAAATTGTTCAGCCCAACTTCTTCAAAAAGTTTAACAGATTTAAGTCCGAATTCCAATCCGATTTCAAATTTAGACTGTTTCCAAAACAAATTGCTTAAATCGCTGAATGCTAAAGCGATAATTCTTTTATTATTTAATTTTCCGCCAATTTTTAAAGATTCAATTGCATAATCAATCGCTTTATTGAGTTGCCCTTTACGTTCGAACACATAACCCAACTGCGTGTTTAAAAAAGCCAGATCTTCTATGTTTACTTTGTTTTTGGCTTCATTTAAAACTAAATAAGCACTGTCTAATTTTTCCATCCTTAATAAGATGGCGCCTTGCGTTATTTGAAATCTGCCTTCCCAAAGTGTGTTTTTTTTTGCTCGGGTAAGGTTCAGCCCCTTTTTAGTGAAATTTAAAGCCGTAATGAGGTTGCGCGTGTGCCAGTAATAGGCAAGATCATTCAAAATTGAAAATCGGACGGAATCAGTTTTCACTTCATCTAAGGCACTTTCTAAAATACTCAAATAAGAAGCCCCAAAATTATCTGTTTCAACAAAAACCTTTTCATATGGCTTTTCTCTATTGAAATCAACAATTTGTCCATAAGCAACGGTGCAATTCAAAATAGAAAGCACAACAATTTTAAAAAAATGGCCCCTCATTTTTTTGGAAAATTTATTTTACATGCAATTGTGAAAGTAAAAGTACAATTATTATTTTCATGAATCATTGGGTAAATAAAAGCAGTCATTCGGACAATATATTAGGTGCTTGGCAATAAGTGACTTGATTTTATCATTGAAAATATATTAATTTAGACTAATTAAAAATAATTATTGGCATCTGATAGTGTTTAATAAATGCAAATTATGAGAAAATCAACATTTTTATCAGTTTTACTTATTTTGCTTTTGGTTTCCTGTAAAGAAGAACAAGAAAACCAACAAGAAAAAGAAAATTTGCTAAAAGCAAACCTTAACAATTTAGTGGAACAATGTTGGAATAACAAGGATATGGCTATGCTGAAGACTCTTACAACCGAAAATTTTGTCAGAAATGTAAATGGCATTAAAGTGGCCAACAACCAAAATGAAATGGCAGCGGCAATGAACGTATTTTTTACAGGATTTCCTGATTTGAATTTAACAGTGCAAGATGTGGTAGTCAAAGAAGGTCAATTATTTGCCCATTGGACCTTCACAGGATCCAATACTGGAATATTTGGGGAAACCGCACCAACTGGCAAAAAAGTTAAAGTAAGTGGTTATGTAAATGCAAAATACAATAATGAAGGAAAAATGGATCATGAAGATGTGTATTTTAATGAATTGGGCCTGTTGCAACAATTGGGCTATACGCTAACACCGCCTGTTGTTGAATAAATTAAGAAATGAATTCTGATAATTGGAATATTTAAAAGAAAACTAAAATCAATCGGCCATTAAAAATAATAAGTACTAACTAAATTTTATTGAAAATGAAAACACTAAAAATCACCATGCTATTGGCAATAACTTTATTGCTTACACCAACGATTTCAAATGCACAAGGCAATCAAGCATTTTGGATTCATGCAGACCTAGTAAAACCGTCTATGAATAGCGAATATGAAAAGGTAAGTAAAGATTTTATCGCAGCATGCACAAAATATGATTTAAAAGATGCCGACTGGTCAACTGCCCGAATAGACGATGGTACCTATATTAGTATTATGCCAATAAAAAACATGGCCGACCTAGATAAAAATACTTTGGCGCCATTGGCAGAAAAGATGGAAAATGAAAATTTTATGGAACTTTTTGAACGATTTAATAAATGTTATGACAAACATGGCGATTATGTAGTGGTTTTAAACAGCGAACTCTCCTACATGCCAAATGGACTAACCATAAATACTGAAGGGCAAAATTATCGAAAATGGCATTTTTTATATGTAACACCTGAAAATGTCCAAAATCTAAGAGGGAAAATAAAAGATCTTAAAGCGCTTTATGAGAAAAAAGGCTCTAAAGAATACTTTAGAATTTACCGCGCTGGATTTGGCACCATGGGTGATTATTTTTTAGCTGTGGTATCGGCTAAGGACGCTTTGGACTATGCCAGACAAAGTGATGAAAATGATGCTTTATTAGGCGAGGAAGGAAAAAAGCTTTTTGAAGATATGTTTAAATATGTTTTTAAATATGACAGCAAGACTGGGAATATGCGTCCGGACTTATCATATTCAGCATTAAAATAATTAATTACTCACTACTAATTAAACCAAATTCGGGTATGATTAGAAATGGCCATGCCCGAATTTAAAAACGAATTACAAGAAAAGAATAATTATTCTACTGTTTTTGCTTCAGATTCATGAATCTGTAATCGGACATTGATAAAATATCCACCAATTGAGATTCCAATAACTGAATAAACAGTAATCATCGAAACAAATATATTTTAGGATTATCCCTTTAAACATTAAAATAAACCCCAATTAATTAAAAAATACAGAATTTTTTCATGCTAATTTTCTTTAAAATTATATGGAACAATTTAAATCTCTAATTGTAAAAAAACGAATTATGAAAAAAGAAGTAGGCATTATTGGCGGTTCAGGATTTATAGGCAGCTATATCACCAAAAAATTTTTAGAAGAAGATTATAGCGTAAAAGTTTCAGTCACTGATATTTTTAAACCGGAAAAACATCAACATTTGTTGAGTTTAAAGAATTCCAAGAATCTTAAATGGGGTGAGTTAAATGTTGAAAACTATAAAATATTAAAAAAATTCGCTCATGATTGTGAAATTCTTATTCATTGCGGCACGCCATTTAAATTGGATGTGCAAGATCCACAAAAAGAACTGTTTGACCCAACCATAAAAGGAACAGAAAATTTTTTACAAGTTGTGAGTAAATCGAAAACTATAAAAAAAGTGGTGATTGTTGCCTCAGTAGCTGCATACAACACCAATTTCCCGCTTTCGGCAGGAGGAAAAATGCCACATGACACCTTCAGCGAAAATGACACCCCTTTTTTTAGTGAAGAAGGTAACCCTTATGCACAGGCAAAATTCATTGCCAATAAAACGGTTGAAAGCTTTATAAAAACCCATCCCTCTTTAGAACTCGAAATCACCACGGTATCACCTGTTACCGTTATGGGTAAAGCATTATCAAACAGAGTAGATTCAACATCGGTAGAATTACAGTTTTTGTTTAAAAATAAACTGGCACCAAATCCATTTATTGAAATGATTTACAAGCATGATGTGGAATTTGCAATGGTGGATGTAAATGATGTGGCACAAGGCGTTTATAAAGCCGCAACCATTTTTGGTATTCATGGTAAAAATTACCTGTTAAGCAGTGAAAGCTATCCGGTTTCCGATATCAGCTTAATGCTTAATAACCTACCGCCAAAAAACAAGGCGAAAATTATTTATCAAAATGCGAAGGCAACACGTGAATTGGGAATTCCTTTTGAACCTGCTATCGGATTTTTACAGAATTAATTCTTAAAAAGCATGACTAAAAATTCATTTAAATCTATTCATTATGAAAAAAATCAAAATGCATGTTGCAATAGTACAAGTTTTGGAAATCTCGCTTTTACCAGGCAAAACTGAGGAAGTTCACCACCACTGTTGGCCAAATGTACTTTACATTCAGGAAACGGAAGATTTTATAGACACAAATAGCGATGGCAATATCATTATGGATTGCTGCCAAATGAAGCCTTCCCTTAAATTTCAAATGACCATTCCGAAAGATGCAGAAGCACCGCATTCCGTCTAAAATTTAAGTAAAACCATTACCATTCACTCGATTAGTGGTGGAGATGAAAAATTAACATTACCAACAACACCAACTAAAAAACAAAACTCATGAAAAAACTAATTTTATTAGGACTTGCAATAGTTCTATTTACTTCTTGTAACACAAAACCAGAACGTTACACACAACAATCACCAGAAATTGAAACGTATAAAGCAGGAATTAAAGATTACAGCAGCCAAAACTGGAAATCTTTGACATCTCATTACGCGGATACAGCAAACGTATTTTTTAATACAACTGTTCCAATGAGGGCCAATAAGATTCCTGAGTTTCATCAAAATAACGAAACAGCATTTTCTTCAAGAGGATTTATTGAAAAAGGCCAGGATTATGAAATGGTAGTAACAGATGACGGAAAAACTTGGGTTAACTTTTGGGGTACTTGGAAAGGTACATTAGCCGCAAATAATAAAGAAATTGAAATACCTGTTCATTTAACGGCACAATTTATTGATGGTAAAATTGTAAGAGAATACGGTTATTGGGACAATGCACCAATTGTTTTGGCAATTCAAGAAATTGAAGCCGCATCAAAAATGCCTACTGAAGCAGAATAATTTTTCCACCATCATAAAACCAACATATTAACTAAATATTTAAACTTATGAAAAAATTACTAATGCTAATCGCAATTCTATTATTGGGCAATACTGTTATTGCACAGGGCAAACTCTATTTAATATTCGAATTTATGAAAGTGGACAATGAGCAAGAAGCCGCTTATATGGAAACGGAATCATTTTGGGAAAAAATACATGAACAAAGAGTTAAAAATGGTGATATTTTAGGATGGGATCTCTGGAGCCTCCAGCCTGGAGGTGAAGATCAAGGATTTCAGTATTTAACTGTAACACTCTACAATGATCCTGTAAAAATGATGAGTGGTAAAGGAGATTTTGTGGCAGCCTTAAAAGCCGCCTATCCAAAAATGACCAAGGAGGAGCTTAATAAAAAATTTATGAGTACCTCAAAATCGAGAGATTTGGCTGTTCGCATTTATTTGGAACAAATAGCTGCCACAAAAGACAATTTTGAAATGCCTTTGGGGACAATAGCCGGAATAAATTTAATGAAAGTGTCTGATGAAAATTATGATAAATATGAAAAATTTGAATCAGAAGTTTTTAAACCTATGGCTCAAAAGGAAGTTGATGCGGGGCTAGAGGAAATTGGGGATTGATGCGGTATCTATTGCCAGTAGGAAGCGATGTTTATGCAACGCATATAACGGCGGATATGTATAATGATTATAATCAACTATTTAATGGTGGCACTACAAATTTATCTGCATTATCCAAAGAACAAATACAAAAATTTCAAGAAGGAGTCGCTACGCGAGATTTGAAATATAAATACATAGCGACACTTATAAAAAAAGTGCGTTAAAAATATTAATGAATAGTCTGTAAATAATAAAACTCTTACAAATTTAGATGTAATTAATGGGTTTGCTGGCTTTCAACAATATGTTGATACAAAGCAGCTTGCAGATGCAGCGAGTAAATAGAATATAGAATAATATAAATGACAATATTACGGAGAAGCTGAAAACCGACTAGAGTAGGCATAAAAACAAAATTCAGTAAAAATGAAAAAAACGATCGTAGGAAGACACAAAGTAGGAGACTTTGACGTATGGCTTAAAGGTCATCAAGACCGAGTGGAATTATTCGCTCCCGCAGTATCTAGCTTTAGGTCTTTTCAAGATACAGACGACCCTAACTCCGTTGTTGTAGTTTTTGAAGATGCGGATGTGGAAATGCTTGGGGCTATTATCAATGACCCAAAGAACCAGGGAATAAAAGACAAACACACCGTGCTAGAACCAGTTATATTATCGATGCAGGTAGCTCAGTAAAATGAAATCTTATATTCTTAGCAGCACCATTAATGAACCTTTTCTGAGGAGCATCGGGAGAGGTGTTGCTAGGAATGAAAACACAGTGACCGAGATAAGCACTATAATAGCTAAAGACGCATCAAGGACATTTACAATAGCGACGTTAAAGTAAAATAGTTCAAAAATTTGGCGATGCTACTTGATAGCCGTATGATATAATTCATGCAGACGCCATATTTGTAGAAACACAAAATAATATTTTATTGAAAACAGTTGATGAAGGCTATTTATTGGATACTTCTTTATCAGGAAAATCCTGACTTTTATATTATTTAAAAATTTGAAAGAAGAATTTTAAACATAACGAAGAATTTTAAACATAACAAGGAGATATGATGGTTCAAAAATAATATTTTGTAGTCAAATTTAAATTTTGTAATTTTAGAGAAACGTCTGTAACAGAGACAGAAAGTTTTATGCTCTCTAATTTGATGTTAATATATTGGAATATAAAAGATTGAGCTTATTTATTGAATCTTAGTCTTTTAGTGTTTTAAAAAATATTATTTATTCAAATTACTGTTAATAAGTTAACTTAACTCAAATAATTATGAATCCATCACTGTTTATTTTATTTCTATTCGGATTGTTTCTGCTAAGCGGAATACGAATTATTTTTGAATACAAACGCGCCTTAAAATTTAGGTTTGGAAAATACATTAAAACATTGGAACCTGGTTTTAGGTGGATTATTCCCGTTATGGAAAGTATTCAGATTGTGGATATTAGGGTTATAACAAGCAATATAATATCGCAGGAAGTAATGACTGCAGACAATGTGCCTTGCAGTATAGACGGCGTTGTGTTTTATAAAGTCAATAATCCAGAGAAAGCCGTTTTGGAAGTGGAGGAATATAAATTTGCCATTTCACAATTGTCACAGGCCGCCTTAAGAGATGTTTGCGGGAAAGTGGAATTGGACACCATTTTATCAAAACGCGAAGAAATGGGTAAAAATATTAAGGCGATTGTGGAACAGGAAACAAAGGTTTGGGGTATAGAAATTATTGATGTTAAAATTAAAGACATTCAATTGCCTGAAAATATGCGACGAATGATGGCCAATCAGGCTGAAGCGGAACGCTCCAGAAGAGCAAGGATTATTTTGGCACTTGCGGAAGAACAAGCTGCCGGTAAATTGCTTGAAGCAGGAAAATTGATAGATCAATCTCCGTCTGCCATTAAATTAAGGCTCTATCAAACCTTGGCGAATATAGCCTCGGAAAAGAATT
This sequence comes from Lutibacter sp., assembly GCA_036781305.1. Lineage (GTDB taxonomy): Bacteria > Bacteroidota > Bacteroidia > Flavobacteriales > Flavobacteriaceae > Lutibacter. Next base: position 3,786 of record DAIQBF010000011.1, on the reverse strand, counting down.
CAACCATCCTTTTCCCATTTCCCGAAGAAGTATTGCCTAGGCTTGTGAAAAAGGCAAAGAAAAAAAACAAGAATCCTAAATAATTTTGTAAGAGATTTTAGTTTGCAATAAGTTCCATTGAAAAAATTGCAATCCAGTCGTATCGCCTTTTTGTTAAAATTTGAGTAATTTTGCCGGTATGGTAAAAGAAATTCAGCTTCGGATTCCCATTCAAGAAGAAAATATTGACGGAATTTTAAAGAAAAAGGCGGCGCGCTTATTAGGGCTTGCTGAAAAAGACATCAATGCCGTAAAAGTGATGCGGAAATCTATCGATGCCCGAAAGTCCGAAATTGTTTTTAATTATAAAGTCGCCGTGTATATTCACGAGCAATTGCCGGAAACTTCGGAATATTCCTTTGAATACAAAGATGTTTCCAAAGCCAAAGAAATTCATATTATTGGTTTTGGGCCATCCGGAATGTTTGCCGCATTGCGCTGCATTGAGTTGGGTTACAAACCCATTGTGCTGGAAAGAGGAAAAAAAGTGCAGGAAAGAAGGCGCGATTTGCGGGCGATCAATCAGTTTCATATTGTAAACGAAGATTCCAATTACTGTTTTGGGGAAGGCGGCGCAGGCACCTATTCTGACGGAAAATTATACACGCGAAGTTTAAAACGCGGTGATGTTCGCCGCATATTTGAGAATTTTGTTTTTCACGGCGCCAGTGAGGAAATCCTTGTTGATGCCCATCCGCATATAGGAACCAATAAATTGCCCAAAATTGTTGAAAATATAAGAGAAACTATCTTGAAATATGGCGGTGAAATTCATTTTGAAAGCAGGGTGGTAGATTTTATTATAAAAGACCATAAGCTGAAAGCCATAAAATTACAGAATGATAAAGAAATGCCTGTTGAAGCATTGATTTTAGCAACCGGACATTCGGCGCGGGACATTTATTATTTATTGCACAGAAAAAATATTTCATTAAAAGCCAAATCTTTTGCGATGGGCGTTCGGGTGGAACATCCCCAGCAAATTATAGATTCCATCCAATACCATTGCGAAAATGAGCGAAATGAGTTGTTACCACCTGCCGCTTACAGTCTTGTGCATCAAGTAAATGAGCGTGGCGTTTACTCATTTTGTATGTGTCCTGGCGGATTTATTGTGCCTGCAGCAACGTCACCGGGAGAAGTGGTGGTAAATGGCATGTCGCCTTCAAAACGCAACAGCAAGTTTTCAAATTCTGGAATTGTCGTAGAAATAAATGCAGAAAAAGATTTATACAAATACGAAAAATTTGGCGTTTTGAAAGGATTGGAATTTCAAAAAGATTTAGAAAAATTGGCTTTTATGGCAGGAGGAAGAACTCAGGCTGCACCAGCACAGCGCTTAACTGATTTTGTGGAAGGCCGATTGTCCACAAGTTTGAATGAAACTTCCTACCAGCCCGGATTAAATTCAGCGCCTTTGCATTCCTTGTTGCCAAAAATAATAGGAGGAAGGCTGAGAGCGGGATTTGCGGCATTCGGACAAAAAATGAAAGGCTTTTATACCGAAGAAGCCAATGTTTTGGGTGTGGAATCACGAACGTCTTCACCTGTAAATATTCCGAGAAAAGAAAATTTAGAACATCCGGAAATTGCCGGACTTTTTCCTTGCGGTGAAGGTGGAGGTTATGCCGGCGGAATCGTTTCTGCCGCCATGGACGGTGAACGTTGCGCCGAAGCAGCCATACAAATATTGCAGTAAAAAATTGCAGAAATTATCATAGTTTATCATAATCCAGCCTCAATAAATCACCATATTTATAATTAATACCCAATAATTCTTTGGATTTTTTGTTGGAGATAATTTTTTGTTGAATTTCGGCATCCTCTTTAAAATCAGGCAATTTAAGTCCGATATCTAAAGCTGTTTTGGTGTAAAATTCCCTTCTGGTTGGATGTGTGTCCGCACAGCCGTTAAAAATTTGGTTCCAGGCATTTTTTTTGATGACTTTTTCAATAAGCTGAATGCAATCGTCCTGATGAATCATTTTTACAAAACCATCCGGATTCGGTATTTTTCTTCCGCCTTTAAAAAAGTTACCCGGTTTTCTGTTATAGCCAAACAAACCTGCAAAACGGATAATGGCAGTCTCAAAATGGGTTGAATTTTTGAAAAGCATTTCGATGGTTGTTAATGCAGAAGGCAGTGTTTCAGCTTTTTCCGTTACCATTTCATCTGAATTTCCATAAACCGAAGTGGAACTGATAAAAACAACTTTTTTTACATGAGATTTTTCAATGTGGCTAATCAAATTTTTAAATCCCTCGATATCTTTAGAAGGCAATGCCACAATTAAGATTTCTGAATTTAAAAACGATGAAATGGTATCCGTTAAATTCTCAAGACTCAATAAAAAAGGTAATATTCCGATTTCTTTAAATTCGTTAAGTTTTGTTTTAGAAGTGGTGGAGCCTTTAATTTGATAGCCTTGTGCAATTAAACTTAAGGCCAATGGTTTACCCAGCCAACCACAACCCAAAATGCTTATTTTCCTTTTCAAAATTCTTATAAAATTTTATTTAAAACACTATGTCAATTTCCTGCTTAACAAATAAGTTTGGTGTTTAACTATTTGATTTCATTTTTAACCGCCAATTTCGCAAAGTATTACGCAAATTTCGCAAATTTCTTCATTTTTGCCAATCTGCTTTGTTATAACAATATTCATTTTTTAACAGCTGTTTCCAACTCATTTAAACGCACCATTTTTTTGCGTTCCAAAAATTCCTGGATTCCTTCAAAATGCTCATTGACGCGTTTGTTGCCAAATTCGTATATTTTGCTCACCATTCCGTCTAAAAAATCACGGTCGTGTGATACGAGAATCAGCGTTCCATCGAAATTCATGAGGGCTTGTTTTAAAATATCTTTGGTTCTCATATCGAGATGATTTGTGGGCTCATCCAGAATTAAAAGATTTACCGGCTCGAGCAATAATTTAATCATCGCCAATCGGGTGCGTTCTCCTCCCGAGAGCACTTTCACTTTTTTGTCCCAGTCTTCGCTGCCAAACATAAAAGCGCCCAAAAAATCCTTTATTTTGGACCTGATATCGCCTTTGGCCACATTGTCAATTGTTTGAAAAACGGTAAAAGTTTCGTCGAGTAAAGAAGCTTCATTTTGGGCGAAATAACCAATCATGGTATTGTGGCCGAGCGTTAGTTTGCCGCCGTGTTCAATTTCGCCCATGATGGCTTTTATAAAAGTAGATTTTCCTTCACCATTTTTCCCTACAAAAGCGACTTTTTCGCCACGTTGAATTGCAAATGTAGCGTCATCAAACACGAGATGCTTATCGTATGTTTTTGACACATTTTCTGCCGTTACCGGATAATTTCCGGAGCGGGGAGAAGGCGGAAAGCGAAGTTTTAAATGAGAGGTGTCTATTTCATCCACTTCAACAATCTCAAGCTTTTCGAGCATTTTTACGCGCGATTGCACCTGCAATGTTTTTGAGTACGTGCCTTTAAATCGGTCGATAAATTCCTGCGTGTCGGCAATTATTTTTTGTTGTTCCTCTAGCTGTTTTTGTTGCTGTTCGCGGCGTTCTTTTCGCAGTTCAAGATATTTGGAATAATTGACTTTATAATCGTAAATGCGACCCATCGTCACTTCAATGGTTCGTGTGGTAATTTTATCCACAAATGCTCTGTCGTGTGAAATCACAATTACGGCTTTTCCGCTGTTAACCAGGAAATTTTCCAGCCATTGCACGGAATCTATATCGAGGTGGTTTGTTGGTTCATCCA
>DAIQBF010000010.1:0-27825 GCA_036781305.1 Lutibacter sp. | reverse complement strand
GAAACTAAATGTAAATTCAGAGATCGCTTTAACGCACTTACTTACACGCAAAAGGCAAACAATGATTGCAGCTATGGGTGTAACAGTGGGCATTGGAATATTTATTTTTATGATTTCATTGGTTGTTGGTTTTAACCGCTATTCTGATGAATCACTATTCAAAGCCGCACCGCATCTAAGGATTTATCAAGATGATATTTTAAGTAAACCCTTAATTGCTGAAAATAATATGGGTTATACGGCAGTAATTGTCAACCCAAAAATCGCCAATGTATCAAACACCTTAATCAATCCGGAAAAAATAATATCCGATTTAGAAAAACAGGAAGATATTATAACGATAGCACCGCAAGTATCTGTCAATCTTTTTTATAACAATGGAACTTCACAAATAAATGGCGTTGCTTCAGGCGTTAATATTGTTGAAGCCAATGCGATGTTTAACATCCAATCCACCATGTTGGCTGGTGATGTACGAAATTTATTGGCAACACCAAACGGAATATTAATAGGTGTTGGAATCGCTAAAAAATTAAACCTTCAATTGTATGACAATATCAATGTTACCTCGTCTATTGGTGTGGTAAAAGTGATGAAAGTTGAAGGGATTTTTAAAACCAGCAATTCTAATATCGATTTAACAAAGTCGTATATAAGTCTAGCGATGTCGCAACAATTATTGCATCAAAGCTCCAGCTATGTAACCGATATTTTGGTAAATATTAAAGATCCAAACAAGGCGCCTGAGTTTTCAAAACAGCTCAAAGATTTAACAATTTATAATGTGGAAGACTGGCAGGCGGCAAATGAACAATCCATGTCTAACAAAAAAACAAGGCAGGTTATGTTTGGCTCAATTTCATTGGCCATTTTGTTGGTTGCGGCATTTGGAATTTATAATATTATCAATATGACCATCAAAGAAAAACTAAATGATATTGCGATTCTTAAAGCAACAGGATTTTCGGGAAAAGACGTGATCAATATTTTTTTAAAAGAATCGTTGATTATGGGAATTATAGGAACATCATTTGGATTACTGTTGGCTACTGGCTTAATTAAACTTGTGAGCGGTATTTATATTGGTGGCGACCGAGAATATTTCCCCATTGGATATGAGCCACCAATCTTTTTGATTGGTGCAATTCTCGGTGTTTTAATCACTTTAGGAGCTGGCTATATTCCTGCAATTGGAGCCGCAAAAATTGATCCTATTGAAATATTTAGAAAATAATGGAAAAAAAAGTTATTCTTCAAACAAAAAAAATAGGTAAATACTTTTACCAACCGGTAAAGTTTAAAGCTTTGGATGATATTTCGTTTGAAGTGTTTGACAGCGAATTTATTACGATGATTGGAAAATCAGGCAGCGGAAAATCGACTTTATTGTATATTCTTTCTACGATGGATACCGATTATGAGGGAGAATTATTTATTGGTGGCGAAAAAATAACTGGACAAAAACCCAATTACCTTGCAGCCATCAGAAATAAAAATATTGGATTTGTATTTCAATTTCATTATCTCCTCCCTGAATTTTCATGCTTAAAAAATGTGATGATTCCAGCATTAAAACTAGGAAAACTATCTCCTCAGGAAATAGAAGAGCAAGCTTATCAGAAATTAGATCTTTTGGGAATAAAAGACCAAGCATTAAAACCGGCATCTAAGCTTTCTGGAGGACAACAACAAAGAGTCGCCATTGCAAGAGCTTTAATAAACCATCCAAAAATTATTATGTGCGATGAACCCACGGGTAATTTAGACAGTAAAAACACAAGTATTGTTCTTGAAACATTTCATCAATTATCAAAAGAGTTTAAGCAAACTATTATTGCGGTAACGCATGATAATGATTTTGCCAAAGCATCGAATAGAATTATTGAATTGGCCGATGGCAAACTAATTCACAATACTTAAAAGGAATTTAATAGATATTACTATAAATTTATATAACTGAATAGTTAACAAACTAAAATGATATGGATAAAAAGATAATAATCGTAAAAAAGAATTCGGGTGAATTTGAACCATTCGAAATGCATAAACTTGAAAAATCTCTTAAAAAAAGTGGTGCTACTGATCAAGAAATTAAAACAATAATAAAAAGTATTTACCCGTTGATTTATGACGGAATTTCTTCTGATGTTATATATGGAAAGGCTTATTTTTTATTAAAAAAACTCAATAGTGTCTCTGCTTCAAAATACAGTTTAAAAAGAGCGATTTTTGACTTGGGTCCTACAGGATATCCTTTTGAAAAATTAATAGGTGCTTTATTAAGGCAAAAAGGTTATACTACCGAGGTAAGTGTAATATTACAGGGAATAAGTGTTTCTCATGAAATTGATGTTTTGGCCGAAAAAGATGGAAATACCTATGCCATAGAATGTAAATTTCATTCAAGTCCCAAAACCGTATGTGATGTAAAAATTCCATTATATATTAACTCAAGATTTCTGGATGTTCAAAAAAAATGGAATAGTTCTGAGAAAACAACCCATTTAAAACAAGGGTGGCTGGTTACCAACACAAGATTTACCGAAGATGCCATAAACTATGCCAAGAGCGTTGACTTAACTTTGTTTAGTTGGGATTACCCAAAAAATAATGGAATTAGCAAAAATATTGATGAGTTTGGTTTGTACCCAATCACAGCTTTAACATCATTAAAGAAAAACGAAAAATCAGAACTTATTAAAAATAATATTATCTTAGTCAAAGAAATTATAGAAAAGCCAGAAATTTTAAAAGACTTGAATTTTACGTATCAGGAAACACTTACAATTATTGAAGAGGCAGAAAAATTATATAATACAAAAAACATGAATCATGAAAAACGAAGATAATAAAACCGGCTCATTAAAATTAAAGAAAGAAAAACTGCAAAAACTTGATTTACGTGGGATCCAAACTCTTTTCAGGAATGTTTCAAGAAATCATTACACACTTTTAAAAATGGTTGACAACAAGGCCAAAATTATACTTACCGTAAATTCTATTATAACGTCCATATTTTTCGGCATTCACTTTTTTAATTATGGAACAAAAGTGATTACAATCAACGTAGGGACCAGAATACTGGTAATCAGCAGTATGTTATCCATGGTTTTTGCTTTGATTAGTATGTTGCCTCATCGTTACTTTGGTAAATCATTTAACAAAAGTGGTTATAAAGGGGCATTATATGCTGAAAATTTTTCAAGAGAATCTTTGGAAGAGTTTAAACAAGAATTTAAACGTATTATGTCGAAAGGACAAAACATTTATGATGAAATGATTGGCGATCTTTATTTTTTAGGACAAGTTATCAGTATTAAACAAAGAATATTAACCCTTTCGGTTATTATTTTTTTGATTGGACTAGTTGCAACAATTGTCTATATTTTACAGACTATAGACCTATAAACTTATTGAAAAGCAAATCTTATGAAAAATTAACTACCCACCAATTTTTTTAATAAATTCATCTTTATAATTTTGCCCGATTGGAATCCTAACTCCATCGATAAGTATTCTGTTTCGTTGAACAGAATTTATGTGCTTTAATGAAACGATGTACGATCTATGCACTCGTATAAATAAATCATCAGGCAATTTTTCCTCAATTTTTTTGAAATTACTCAAGGTTAAAATTGGCTTATGTGAGGTGGAAAATATTTTTATGTAATCTTTTAACCCTTCAAAATATTTGATATCGTCAAAATTTAATTTTATGTTTTCATAATCAGATTTAACAAAGATAAAATTAGGAGAACCTGAATTTTTAGTTGAAGGCGAACTTTCTTCTTTTTTTAATGAATAAAGATCTTGAGCTCTGTTAACCGCTTTTAAAAAACGATGAAATGGGATTGGTTTAATTAAATAATCCACGGCATTTAAATTAAACCCTTCAATGGCATAATGGGAATAAGCAGTTGTAAAAATAAATAAGGGCTTGATTTCTAAGGATTTTATAAACTCAATACCTGAAAAATCGGGCATTTCAATATCTAAAAAAATTAAGTCTATTTTGTTATTTTGTAAAATTGACACCGCTTCAATTGCATTTGAACAACATGAAACTAGTTTTAAATTGGGAACTTTAGACACAAAATCTTCCAATAATTCTAAAGCTAAGGGTTCGTCGTCAATAATTATGCAATTCATCATTTTTTTAATTTTAACAATAATTCAACCTTAAACAATTTGTCGGATTCTTCAATTTTTAAAGTATGCGAATTGGGATAGAGTATATTCAATCTATTTTTAATGTTTTCTATTCCAATCCCCGAGCTGTGATTATTCTTTTCTTTTAGGGAAATATAATTACTTGCCTTTAAGCTCAAAAAATCATCTTCAACCTTTATCTCGATATTAATATTCGTTTTTCCAGTATAATCCGTTCCATATTTAAAAGCATTTTCAATAAATGAAATTAAAAGTAGCGGTTCAATATTGTAATCTAGCTTTCCCCTAACATTAAATCTAACCCCGCTTGAATCTTTTAATCTCAGATTTTGAAGGGATATGAAGTTTTTTATATAATCTATTTCATTTTGAAGGGTCACGAACTCTTTATTGGTTTCATAAATCATATATCTCATTAACTCTGATAATGTAATGATAGCCACCGTAGTATCGTCAGATTTTTTATTTGCCAAAGAATAAATACTATTTAAAGTATTAAATAAAAAGTGTGGATTTAACTGTGTTTTTAAAAAGGACAATTCGGCATTTATCTTTTGAGTTTTGATTAAATTTTTAATTTTTTCACTTTTATACCATTCAATAGATAATTTAATGCTTAAACTGATTGCAAATAATAAAAAAATAACTATTCCTTGAATAAAACCGGCAAAAAAAGAGTTTTTTAATTCAATGGCATTATTTCCATTCTCAAAATTCGACAATTCCTGTTGGTTGTTAAAACCTGAAATGAAGGGAATTGAGGGTAGGATATTTTGGTACAAGAAAACAAATAAAACAATAAATGCCACAGACACAAATGCATATAGTCCAATTTTTTTATTTAACAATAATCTGGGAACCAGGAAACTATAATTCAAATAAAAAATAGCAATGTTTAAAAATAACCTGTAATAAAAAAAGTCATCCACAGGAAAATAATTAAACTTATTATAAAAAGTGCTTAGAATTATTAAGATAATTATGACCCAGCACAGGATGTGCAAAATTATTGGAGATATGTTTTTTATGGTAGTTTTCAATCAGTTGTTTTATTAAAAATAATCCAAAAACCGGGGATTATTGCCTATAAAATTACGCCATTAATTTGAAGTTCTTTGTAGGAAACACTAGGTATCTTTTTGTTTTTTAATTTTTCAATCACCAGTCCGCCAACAATTTTAGCATCTTTTTTAGTGGCAAAGGATTTTTTAACCGGAATTCCCGGAATGATGTCTTGCTTAATAATGACTTTATCTCTTTTTAAGATTGTGTATCCCCAGCCGTTATTGACTTTAAATGTTTCTAATTTATAAGCATTGGTTGAGGTGTTACCTATTTTAACAGCAAGAATTGAAGTTGTTATTAAAACAGTAAAAATAATTATCCATTTTTTCATTTACGGTTATCAGTTAATTTAAAGCGTGTCATTATTAAAAATCTTGCCATTCAAAAGCTCTTTAGGTTATAAAAGCCAAACATTTTTATTTGGCTTTTATGTTTAATTTAAACTAACCTGCTTGTAAAGACATTAATCGTCCTCATCATTCTCCTCATCTGGGCGATATTCCCAATTATCATCAAAATAATAACCACCGCTTCTGCCCATTAAAACGAATGCCTTATCGGAAAAACTGAAAGCAACAGCATCTTGCCGGGCAGCTCCCTCAAAATCAGGACTGTCATCCCAAGTATCGATTAAGGGGTTATATTCCCATAAATTCGTAGAAATACCTGATGCTTCACCTGTAGTTATATAGCCAAATCCATTTAATGAAAAGCCTACACCATTGGCCAGTAAAATTTTATAGTCTTCATCTTCATCATCTAAGTCTTTTAACCTTTTCCATGTTTCAGAGGTTCCGTCAAAGGCATAAAAATCATTTTGATATCTTCCGTTTTGTATCCCGGTTCCTACATAGGCATGTTCATCTATAACAAAAACTGTTGCGTCTTTTCTTTTATTTCCGCCAAATCCAAATAATTGTGCCCACTCATTTGTGGCATCATTATATTGCCAAAAATCTTTCAATTCGCTACCGTCATAACCAGTGCCAATATATCCTTTTCCGGAAACTGCAAAACCAATGGCACCGGTTCTTGCCGTACCGCCAAAATCTGCTTTTTGCGTCCACATATTTGTTGAAGGATCGTAGCTCCAAAAATCTTTTAATTCATCATCACCGTCATATCCTGTGCCAAAATAACCTTTGCCGTGAAGCGAGAACCCTACGGCAGCAGTTCTTGGGGTTCCTGGGAAGTCTGCTTTTTGCACCCAATAATCGCCATTTTTGTCATATTCCCAAACATCATACATATAATCATCCCCGTCATATCCTGCAACTACATATCCTTTGTCGTTAATTACAAATGCCGCAGAGTTTGCCCGTGAATATCCATCAAAAGAAGAGCTTTCAACCCAGTTTCCCATTTCGTCATCGTCATCTGTTGAACAACTTGCAAGCGCTGTAAGTAAAAATAGGAGGAAACTTTTTAAGTACATTTTATTTAAATTCATAATATTCTATTTTAATTTTTCTTGTTTTTTAATAAATCAAATTTTAAATTTAGGCCCATAAAAAAGCTGTCTTTTGTTTCAAATTCACAAACACTTTTATGATTGTTTAACAGCTCATATTTTGTGAAAAATTGATAGCCGGCATCCAATGATAATTTCCAATAATCATCTATTGCATGGGAATAACTAAGTCCCGTTTGTATGGTTCGGTATTTTATCTTTTCGGCTTTATCAACTGTATTTATAATTAAATTATCACTGATATTTGAATAAAATCCTTTTGGTTTTAGATAAAAGTTTGCCTTGTTTCTAGCATTGATTGTGTATTCAATTTTGGTGATTGGCATCCCTAACAAATACGAAAAAGCATTATTTACTTTTCTGGAATAACCAATAATTGGGATTGGTTTATTTGTTCCAAATCCGGTATTGTAAACCAATCCCAAATGAAGACTTCCTTTTTTACTGGATTTTATAAATGCCATACTGCCGTTTAAAAATACATCATCCATTGTTAAGCCTGATTCAAGATTCGATGAAATTGTTGGTGAAATGTTGGTTTTAAAACTCCATGTATCATTTATTTTAGTAAAATATCCGAGTGTGTATTTCAATGTTTTAAAGCTTTCTATGGTTGTTGTATTCATAATTTCGTCTGTATTATAATCTATATAATATTTGGAAAATAGCATACTGTTGGTTAACATACCTTTTTTAAGTATTAGGGGTAAATTTATATGAATGGTGGCGTTTCTTAATCCAACTGAGTTGGAGTTATTAAGTGTTGAACTAATGTCGGCCTTAAAAATTTCAATATTTTGGGCTTTACCCGAAGTTGAAATAACCATTAAAAAAACTACCCCTAACCTTAAATCCATATTACAAAAATCACATTTTCAATACAAAAATAACAAGTGTTACATGAATTAAAATAATAAGATAGACGAACTGCATATATTCATCTACCTATCTGCACACTATTTCTACCAAGGAACAAAGTTGCTGGTTCCCAGTATTTTAACGTTTCGTTAACAGTTTTATCGAGATGTTTTCACGGTTCATCTATTTTGATGTTTAAACACGGTTTCATTAAAATACATTTGCACAAAATAAAAATAATGAGAAACTGTTTTATGTGGCTTTTGTTTAGTTTTGCGGTGCTGATTTCATGCACAGACGATTCAAAGGCATATTTGGTTGGTGGAGATTTTATTAATTTAGATTCAAAACTTGTGGTAATTGACACCTTGACATTGCTGACAGCCACCATACAATCAGATTCGGTAATAACTTCCGGGAGCAACAGAATATTACTAGGCACTTTGCAAGACCATAAATTCGGGAATTTGAAATCGCAAAGTTATTTTACGCTTGTTCCCCAAGATTTTTTTATTGATGAAAGGGCTATTTATGATTCTATTGCCCTAATATTACGTTACGACAGGTATTATTATGGTGATACGCTTCAAGCACAAAACTATAGAATCCATGAAATTACAGATAAGTTTGAACCAAAAGACAATGACGAAACACAGTTTTACAATACCTCAACTTTAGATTACAATAATGAAATCTTAGGAGAATTGTCATTTAAAGCCAATCCCTATAAAAAGGATTCCATTAATATTACTTTAAAACCAAGCTTTGGTGAAAACTTATTCTATAATCTTCAAAAAAAGAAAGTTAAAAATATTGATGATTTAGAGAAAATATTTAAAGGCATTACCGTAGTTCCTGACAATAATAACAACACTGTTTTGGGATTTAATCTAAACGCAGCTAAAAGTTCTGTGGTTCGAATGTATTATACTTTGGATGATGGATTTAATTCCGACAATGACCGGTACACAGACTTTAATATTCGTGAGCATTTTAATAATATTACAAGCGATAAAACGGCTACTTTACTTAATTCAATAACTGACGGTGAGTATATTCTTCCCAGCACTAAAACCAATAACCAAATGTATATGCAGGCAGGCACCAGCATAAATATGAGATTAGAGATACCCCATGTTCGAAATTTAACCTCTCTTGAGAGTGAAAATGGCGGAACTGTAATAAATGCAATCTTAAAAATGTACCCTGTTCGAAATAGCCATAATGAAAATATTTCGGCAATTGATTCTCTTATTGTATTGGTAATTGATAATAAAAACAGGTTTGTAAAGCCACTTTATGATTCCAATGGAAGCCCTGTTTATGCAACCTTAAATTCTTATGATACCGAACTGAATTTTGGGTATTATTATTCAGTTGACTTAACCGCATTTATCAATGAAACTCAAACCAGCCCTTATTTAACAAAATATTCGCTGCTTTTCCAATTGCCCAACAATAATAAAACGGTTGATAAACTCTTAATTTATGATAGCGCATCCGGAAAAGATTTTAAGATGAAAATCGAATTAACTTATTTAGTATATTAATTTTTATGAAGATCAAACCAATTCTGCTCCTGCTTTTTTCCTTTGTAAGTTTATTTATGAATGCCCAAAGCGACTTTAGTTCTCCCTATTCAATATATGGCATTGGCAAAGAAAATTTAAACTTTTTTGGAGGTTTTAACGCTTTGGGAAACACCGGAATTGCCTATAGATCATCACCACTAACAATTAATAAGTCCAATCCCGCATCCTTAACCGCAATTTCTAAAAACTCATTTTTATATGAAGTTGGTTTTAACAACACATATTCAACCAAAGAAGATAAATATGAAAGTCAGCAAAACAATGATTTCAACTTTACCCATTTGGCCATGGCTTTTCCCATTAATGATTATTGGAGTATGAGTATGGGCGTAAGGCCTTACACCAAAGTAAGTTATGAAATAGATGTAGTGCAACCAGTTGAAGGAAGCTCCAGTACTTATACCACAAAAATTATTGGTTCTGGGGGAATAAACGAAATCTTCTGGGGTCATGGATTTAAACTAAAAAATAATTTTTCCGTAGGTGTCGAATTGGTGGGTTTATTTGGGTCAATAAGCCAGGAACAATGGGTTTTACTGGGAACAGGTTCAACTTATTTAAACGACAAAAATGTTTATTTTAGCCTTGGGACAAATGCTGGAATGCAATATTCCTTTGCCAATTTATTGGGAACTGAAACAACCCTTGGCGCAACGGTTAGTGTGCCGACCACCTTGCGCGGTGCCGAGGCTTTTGTTGGAACGAAATCAAACACAATAATTTCAAGCGAGTTCAGCCAAAACGCAGACGACTTTGATTTACCCCTAAAATTTGGCCTTGGGGTAAGTTCACAAATCAATAAAAATCTTTTGATAAATTTTGATTACAGGAAAAATTATTGGAAGGATGCAAATAAATCATATAATAATGCTTCTGCTTACAAAGATCAATCAATTTATGGAATCGGCTTTGAGTTCAAAACATCCTCTGAATTTAACAGTTATTGGAATAAAGTAGTTTATAGGGCTGGCGCAAATTACGATTCTGGCTACTTAAACCTCTCCCATCGAGATATTGACAGTTATAGCTTATCTTTAGGATTAGGACTTCCAACTTCCAACAAAAGGATTTCATCCACTATAAATATAAATTATTCTTATGGAAGAGAAGGAACAACAGAAAGAGGATTAATCCAAGATAATTTTCATAGATTATCAATTAACTTAAGTTTATTGGGAAATTGGTTTCAAAAACCGAAGATTTTTTAAAAAAATCCTTATTTAAAATTCTATAATACCTATCCTTATTATATTCTTCTTTAAGATTTTTATAAGAACGACTTAGAATACTAAGATAAATTTAATTTTATTAGAAGAAAAGAAATTATAATAAAAGGCTCTAGTTTAAACTGGCTATTATGATTGAAATAGTTAATTTTCGGCACTTTGTTACCCTTTAGCGCAATGTCATTAAGTTAAGACCTTAATGCCTTTATTTTGTCATTCCGAGGCACGAGGAATCTCATCATGTTAAGCTATTTAATGCGATTCCTCCTTTGTCGGAATGACAAATATTCCCTTAACTTAATGACATTGCCCTTTAGGGATGGGGAAAGAGCAAAGGGTCGAAAATTCAATTATTTTTACCCTAGTATCTAAAGGGAATAATTGAATTTTCTACGTTCGAACCAACTTGAGACCTCCGAAATATGGATTTGAAATTAAATATCAACGCTCAATTAAACTAAGCCTAATAAAATAATGGTTGTTAAAAAACTCTGACGATTCGTGACGTTTTAAAGTCTGAAAGCTTTCAAAATCTATTTAAAATATTGATACTGTAGGTTTTGATCTACAAACTCAATATCAGAAGAAGGCTCATATTTATACAGCCTGAAATTTCAACAAAAAATCTTCTAAAAATTTCCCTTTTACATTGTTTCTCTTCTAAACTTTTTATTTCTTTCTGAACCGTAGAATTGAAAAACTGGTATTGTTATGCGATAAAAACGGTAAAGAGTCTAAAAAAATCTTATTTTTGAGATACAAATTAAGGATTATAATTTACAGATGAAATTCATTTTTTTAATAGCGGCTTTTAATGCATTCTTCTTTGCAATTTTATTGTTTCAGAAAAAACTCTGGGCATTACACGACAAGATTTTATTGCTGTGGCTGTTGTATTTAGGGCTATTTATCGGGTTGTATGCCTTTTATTCCCATGAACTATTTACCCAATTTCAATTGCTTTCCATCAGTTTCACTTCCTTATTTTTATTGCATGGCGCATTCTTGTTTTTTTATATTTCGACATTAATTTCCCCAAAAAGGATTTTTGGTAAAATGAACTTCTTACATTTTGCGCCATTTGTCTTATTTAATGGCTATCTTTTTGCTATTTCATTTTTTCCGAATATTTCAGAAACGATTCGACTGGATTATGCACAAGTAAATATTTCTCCACCGTTCTTGTTTATTTTCTTTCTAATTGCAACCCTATTGTCGGGGCCATTTTATTTTGTTTTATCAATGCGATTGTTTAAAAAGTTGGATCTCAATATCTTCAATAATCTTTCTTTTTCAGAAGAAGTTGACTTGATTTGGCTAAGAAAACTTGTTTACGTTTTTGGCATTATCTGGACGGCATTAATTATTATTACAGTCATTCATCATGTTTTTAATTTATTTTCCATGGTCTTTTGTACTGATGGATTATTTCTTTCCTTGTCGGTTTTTGTAATTTTAATTGGTTATTTCGGATTGAAGCAAAAAGTTATTTTTAGTGCCGATACTGAAAATGAGCAGGTTTTTGTTGAAGAGACAAAAATTAAATATGCAAGTTCAAGATTAACGGATACTGAAGCAAAGTTATTTGTGGATAAACTTAACAACTTAATGATTGCTGCCAAACCTTTTTTAAATCCAAACTTAACGCTGCTAGAATTGGCTTCTGAACTTGGGATTTCAACACATTATTTATCGCAAATCATCAATGAAAAATTCGACCTTAATTTTTTTGATTATATCAATCAGTATAGGGTGGAAGAAGTCAAATCAAAAATAAACGACCCGAAATTTGAAAATTATTCACTCTTGGGCATCGCATTTGATTCTGGATTCAATTCAAAATCGGCTTTTAACCGAATATTTAAAAAATTTACGAAACAAACGCCTTCACAATACAAATCGGAGATTTTCAAAATCTAATCCTTTTTCTTATAGCGAACATTGTGTCCTAAGTTATAAATGGGCACTTTTTCAACAAATAAATGAGTCCTACTTTATAGCTTAAAGCGATTACGCTATGTTTCGGCGTTACTTTTGTACAAGAAAATAATAGTAATCATTTAAAAAAAGTAAAATCATGAAAACAAAAATTAAAAAGCATTTAGAAAAAAAAGTATCCAATAAAAAAGGAATTGTTGGGAATATTAAATTTGGCGGCTTTCCGTTAATTTTATTCGCTATCTTATTATTCGCTTCACAGGCAACTTATGCCCATTGCGATTCGTATGACGGCCCAGTAATTAAAGATGCCGTTTTGGCGCTTAAAACAAATGATGTCAATCCTGTTCTTAAATGGATAACAAAAGATCAGGAAAATGAAATTACCAACCTATTTCATAAAACCTATAGTTTGCGAAATGGCGATAAAGAAGTTTATGAAATTGTAGAAAAACATTTTTTTGAAACATTGGTGCGTTTGCACCGTGAAACAGAAGGCGCACCTTATACCGGACTAAAACCTGCAGGAAGCACAAAACAAATTATTCAAATGACTGATGAAGCCATTAAAGTGGGCAATGTGGATGGGTTTTTGTTAAAATTGAACAAACACATTGAAAAAGCAGTTCGTGAAAAATATGATAAAGTGTTGCAACTAAGCAAAGTTAAAGACAATTCAACCAAGGAAGGCAGGGAGTTTGTTGCAGCTTATGTAGATTATACGCACACTATTGAGGCATTGCACGGCATTCTTGAACACGGAATTGAACACGGCAGCGGCCATGCAGAACACAAAGAATAATCCATATTTGGAAGAATTTGTATCAGCCTACTGAAAAAGAAAGTTTGATATTATTAATTAAAATAAGATGAAAAATGAAGACAGAAAAAATTCAATTAGAGGAACTCACCTGTCCGAGCTGCATCACAAAAATAGAAAGTGTGCTCTCAAAAGAAGAAGGGGTGGAAGAGGCCAAAGTGCTTTTTAATGCAAGCAAGGTAAAAGTAATTTATGAAGAAGATAAAATATCGGGAAAACACATTATCGATTTAATTGAAAAGTTGGGATATGTGGTAAAAGGCAAGTAGGCCATCACTTTAAAATGAATAAAAAATCCCTGTTTTAGGGATTTTTTTAAATGTAATTACTGCGATATAGGTATAAAAGGTTGATTTAATATGAATTAACAACACAAGAATTTTGGAGTACCACTTATGGCTAAAAAATAAAATTCAGACAAATGAAAATGAATAAAAAAAATAGTTTAATAATTGCTTCGGGTATTTTACTCGTTACAGCCTTTATACTATATCTTTTTAAGCTGAATGGCTTATTGATAAATATTATTTTAATTGCTGCCTCAATTATTGCAGGATTTCCCATTGCAAAAAAGGCACTGCAGGCTATTAGGATGAAAGTTTTCAGCATTGAACTCTTGGTGTCCATTGCCGTTATTGGCGCGTTGATTATAGGTGAATATGTTGAGTCGGCAGCAGTTACCTTCCTGTTTTTATTTGGTGCTTTTCTCGAGGCGAGAACTTTAGAGAAAGCAAGATCCTCCTTAAAATCCCTCATAAAAATGATGCCGATGGAAGCGACTGTGGAGAGAGATGGCAAAAGGGTAACCATTCCTGCGGAAGAGGTAAAAAAGGGTGACCTTGTATTTATGCAGTCGGGCGAAAAAGTGGCGGTTGACGGCAGGGTTTTTTCGGGAGTTGCTTTGATTAACGAAGCGGCGATTACCGGTGAATCAGTGCCTGTTAAAAAGGAGAAAGGAGCGCAGGTATTTAGCAGTACAATACTTGACAGCGGATACCTTGAAGTGATTGCAGAAAAAGTTGGGGATGACACCACCTTTGCTAAAATTATTGATTTGGTGGAAGAAGCCCAGGAGTCCAAGGCAAAAACTCAGAAATTTTTGGAACGGTTTGCAGCTTTCTACACGCCCGGAATCTTGGTTTTATCTTTTATTGTTATGTTATTTACTTGGGATATTCACCTCACGCTTACGTTTTTGGTTATAGCTTGTCCGGGTGCTTTGGTTATTTCTGCTCCGGTATCGATTGTTGCAGGTATAGGAAACGGAGCCAAACATGGAATTCTTATTAAAGGCGGCGATAAAATGGAAAAATTGGCCAAGGTAAACGGAATAATATTTGATAAAACAGGAACTTTAACCCAAGGAAAACCATCGGTAACAGCCATTCAGTTATATGGCATAAAAGAAGATGAACTGCTCTTAATGGCGGCAGAAGCCGAGTTGGTTTCTGAACATCATCTAGGGCGCACTATTGTTAAAGAAGCAGAAAGCAGGGGATTGCAGCTTTCCCACAAACCAATGAATTCGCAGATAATTAAAGGACAGGGAATAAAAGCAACTATCAATGGACAAGAGTTATTGATAGGCAATAAAAAAATGCTTGTCAGCAACCAAATAACCTTTACGGAAGCGATGGAAGCTTATGCGCTAGAGCAGGAAATAAAAGGAAATACAGCAGTATATGTGAGTGATAATAATCGCTTGTTAGGCATAATCTCCATTGCAGACAAAATTAGGGAAGACGCATCAGACGCCATCAATCAGCTCAAACAAAGCGGAATCAAACACTTGGTTATGTTAACTGGGGATAACGAGCATACCGCCAATAAAGTGGCAAAACAACTTGGAATTGAAAAAGTTTTTGCCAACTTACTTCCTGAGGATAAGGTTTCAAAAGTAAAAATGTGTAAACAAAAAGGAAAAATATTAGCCATGGTAGGGGATGGTATTAATGATGCTCCCGCCATTGCAACGGCTGATGTGGGTATTGCCATGGGCGGTGCGGGAACTGATATCGCCATGGAAACTGCGGATATAGTTTTATTGTCAGATAAATTGGACAAGTTAGCTTACGCCTATAATCTGTCGAAAGCGACCGTCCGAAATATGAAACAAAATATGTTTTTTGCTGTAGGCGTTGTTTTTTTGTTATTGGCAGGAGTATTAACTGGAAAAGTCTTTTTAGCATCCGGAATGCTTATCCATGAGTTGAGTGTTCTTATTGTTATTTTAAACGCAATTCGATTGGTGCGCTTTCCAAAGTATCAATTTGGATTTAATCGCTGAATTTTTGGCTTGACGACCTCGAAAATCTATCTAATTGATTGTTAGTTTCTTATGGTTGAAATATTTAAGCTGATATCAATTCTATGGTTTCTGAAAAGCATTTGAATTATGCACACAAATCACGCTGATAAAGGCATACAGTATTGTAGCAATTTATTTACACAAATACTCAAAAAAACAGAAATTAGGATAACAGAAAAAGATTATTGTTATGAAAATGCAACGGACGAACGTGAAAATTGAATTTTAAAAGATGAGTTTTTACCCAATCAAACCTTTAGAAACACGGCTCACGCAAAAAGAACTACAAAATATGCTTTTAAATTATGCAACGAAGTATGATTACACTTATCTTTGAAGCATGATTATACTTATCCTTGAAGTAAGATTACATTTACCTTTAAATTTTAAAACACCTTATAATAGTTTACAAATTAATTGTGTAAGTCAATTTTAACCTGTAGCCATATTTCAGGACGAGATCTATAAAAGAATATCAGAAAGTGAAATTAAAACGAAGAAGAAAATTAGTAACCTATTTAAACATTTTAGACCAGCCCATCCGATTCAATCCTTTTGTTTTTAGTCGGACTTTTTTGTTGTGGGCTTTTCTCGGATTAGTAGGTGGAATAATAGCTGGTTTATATTGGATTGGACTTGAATTTCTAACCCACACTTTAGCCTGGTTTGGAGGATGGAAAGTAATTCCTGTAATGGCAACTTGCGGATTTTTGGCAGGCTTAATAATTCACTTCATTGGAGATCCAGGAGAAATTAATTTAATTGTAAACAACATTCGTTTTAATAAAGGGAAACTTGACCCAAAAAATAACCCTTCAATGATTCTTTCTTCACTACTTTGTATTGCGTCTGGAGGAAGTCTTGGTCCCGAAGCTCCATTAGTGCAAGTAATCGGTTCCGCGGGCACTTGGTTAGGCAAACTATTTAGGTTGAAAGGCGAGGAATTAAGGTCGATGAGCATTGCCGGAATGGCTTCAGGTTTTACGGCTATGTTTGGCGCTCCATTGGGAGGAAGTTTATTTTCCTTAGAAATTTTACATCATAAGCACGCAATAGAGTATTATAAAGCAATTATTCCTGCACTGGTGGCCAGTAGTTTTAGTTATGTGGTCTTTGCTATAATAATTCATCTCGGACTTGGAACACTTTGGGAATTGCCAACTTATGAATATTCTGGTGTGTTTGATTTTGGGCTATCTTTTCTTTTTGCATTAGCTGCAACTGCTGTTGGTTGGTTGTTTATCTACTGTACAAAGTTTTTTAAATACTTATTCAATAAACGACCGCTACCAATTTACATAAAAACATTAATTGGAGGAATATTACTGGGCATCATCTCTTATTATCTTCCAATAACAAGATATTTTAGCCATTATGAAATAAATGAACTTTTAGCTGGCGATTTTACTTTGTATTTTCTAATACTAATTCTGATATTTAAAGTTCTTGCTATTTCTATAACAGTAACTTCAGGTTGGAGAGGCGGCTTCATTATTCCGCTTTTCTTTGTTGGCGCAACATTGGGTTTGATTATCCATCAATTATTTCCCGCAATTAATCTGCCTTTGGCGATTGTTAGTTGTATGGCCGCAATCAATGCTTGCGTGACCCGAACACCAATGAGTACAACAATTTTATTGGCTACATTGACTGGCTTCGCATATTTTATTCCAATCTTATTTGCGAGTTTAACAGGGTATTTTTTGGCGCCAAGAATATCTTTTATAAGTTCTCAAATGGAAAAAGAATAAAAAATACGGCATACAATATAAATAAGACGGTGATAATTTTTAGCTGCCCACTTCATCAGAGCCGTATAAAAGCTCGATGAATTCTGATTTAGGGATGTCCCCAAAATACGCTTCTATGTTGATTCCATTTAGCTTTTTTGAGATTTTCTCCTTGTCATACTTTATGCCAGCCAAAAGATTTTCAATATTTTCTAAAGGTTCTTTCCCAAAGAAATCGCCAAAAATTTTAAGCTCTGTAAGATATCCTTTCTCCACAAACATCCTCACATCAATTTCTCCCACAGGGAAACGCTTGCTGCGCTGAATATTGAATTTTGGGGAACGACCATAATTCCAATCCCAGAAATCATATTTTTCTTCTTTTAATAATTGTACCGACTTCCACTCTTCAGAAGTTAAATGATAGGTCTCAAAAGATTCTCTTTCTTCATACAAACCCTTCAGTAAAAGTGCTCTGAAATCTTCTATTTTTAGCGGATTGTTAAGGTATTCACTAATATTGGCCACACGACTGCGTACGGATTTATGCCCTTTGGAGATGATTTTGTTCATTTTTACCTGAAGTGCATTTTCCACTTCTTCAAGATTGGTGTCGAATAAAAGTGTGCCATGGCTTACCATGCGCTTTCCTGTTGAAAATTGAGCAGTTCCAGAAATTTTTTTATCGTTTACTAGAATGTCGTTTCTTCCTTTCAACTCAGCTTTTACCCCTATTTTTGAAAGTGCGCTGATGACAGGTTCTGTAAATTTTTTAAAGTTGTTCAAACTTGTAGTATCATGATTTGTGATGAAGCTGAAATTGAGGTTTCCATAGTCGTGATAAACAGCTCCTCCTCCTGAAATTCTCCGTACCACGTGAATATGCTTTTTTTCTACATATTCATGGTTAATCTCTTCCAAAGTATTTTGGTTTCTGCCTATAATGATAGATGGTTCATTAATATAGAACAATAAATAATCAGATTGTGAATTGAAATTTCGAAGTGCATATTCCTCCAAAGCCAAATTTAGCCTTGGGTTGGTATGTCCTTCATTTTCTATAAAAATCATGCTGTGGAAAATTTAAATTTGAAATAACAAAGTAAAGAATTATTTACTGGACATTCATGTCTTTTTTATAAAAATTGCTTTTTATTTTAAAAAAATGGCTAACTTTATCTCGGAAGTAGATGTTGCCTTTTATTTTCAAAAAAACACTTCTCTCTAAGTAAAAGGTGCTTAAATGCTTTTCAATAATCTTTTAAATATTTCAGACATGCCTAAAGATCCTTATCAAATTAAAAAAATACTAAACACAAAAAACGGTAGTTTTACGTACTATAGTCTTACTGAACTTGAAAAGCAAGGTAATAAAATTCATAAATTACCTTTTTCTATCCGAATATTATTGGAGAACGCCTTGCGTAATTTTGACGATTTTTCGGTAACCAGAGAAAATATTGAGACCCTGTTGCATTGGACACCCAAGGGATCCGACAAAGATATTCCGTTTAAGCCTGCTCGCGTGCTGATGCAGGATTTTACTGGTGTTCCGGCAGTGGTTGATATTGCGGCGCTGCGTGCTGAAGTGGCAAGGAAAGGAAAAAATCCGGACTTAATTAATCCGCTAATACCTGTTGATTTAGTCATTGACCATTCGGTTCAGGTAGATTATTTCGGAACGGGATATGCCTACAAACGCAATATGGATGAGGAATATAAACGCAATACGGAACGCTATCAATTTTTGAAATGGGCGCAAAATTCCTTTGATAATTTTAGTGTGGTACCACCCGGAATGGGGATTTGCCATCAGGTAAATCTGGAATACCTTTCAAAAGGTGTGGTTGAAAGAAATGGCGAAATTTTTCCTGATACATTGGTGGGAACAGACAGTCATACTCCAATGGTCAACGGCATTGGCGTGGTGGCTTGGGGAGTTGGCGGTATTGAGGCCGAAGCGGCTATCTTAGGACAGCCTCTTTACTTTATTATGCCCGAAGTTATCGGTTTAAAACTTACCGGAAAGCTTCCTTTGGGTTCCACGGCAACCGACCTTGTTTTAACCATAGCCGATTTGCTTCGAAAATTTGGTGTCGTGGGAAAATTTGTGGAAGTTTTTGGCGATGGTTTAAGGAATCTTTCCGTTCCGGACAGAGCCACTATAGGAAATATGTCACCTGAATTTGGATGCACCATCACCTATTTCCCTATTGATGACAAGACTTTGGAGTATATGCGGAAAAGCAATCGCTCCGAAGAACAAATAACCCTTGTGGAAACCTATTGCAAAACCAACATGCTTTGGCGGGAAAATGAAGATAAAATAACTTACACAGCGGTTTTGGAATTGGATTTATCAACCATAGAACCCACCGTTGCAGGTCCCAAACGACCACAGGATAAAATTCTTTTAAAGAACTTTAAAGATAAGTTCATCGATTTATTGGATAAGTCTTTTGATCGAAAATATATTACACAAGGAGATCGTGAAATTGAAAAATCCATCACGCAATGGAATGCAGAAGGAGGGGATCAACCTGTAAACAGGCCCGGTGAGAAAACGTTGGCAACGGACATGGAAGTCCAGGAAAAAGACGGATTAAAAACAGTTTGGATTACGCGTGGCCAAGAGAAATTTATGCTTTCTGACGGTGCGGTGGTCATTGCCGCCATTACTTCCTGTACCAATACCTCAAACCCTTTTGTGATGGTTGGTGCCGGACTGGTAGCCAGAAAAGCCAGAGAACATGGAATTGACGTAAAGCCTTGGGTGAAAACTTCGCTTGCGCCCGGTTCAAAAGTGGTTACAGATTATTTGGAAAAGGCCGATTTGATGAAAGATTTAGAGGCGTTGGAATTCCACTTGGTAGGTTATGGCTGCACTTCTTGTATCGGAAATTCGGGCCCTTTGCCAAAACAAATTGCCAAAGCGGTTGACGAATATAATTTAGTGGTGGCTTCAGTGCTTTCCGGCAATCGAAATTTTGAAGCCAGGATTCATCCGCAAGTAAAGATGAATTTTTTAATGTCGCCTATGCTTGTGGTGGCTTATGCCATTGCCGGCCGTGTGGATATCGATTTAATCAACGAGCCTATAAGTTATGATTCCAACCAGGAACCGGTTTTTCTGAAAGATATTTGGCCTACTGATGATGAAATCAATGAAATTTTAAGCCGTGTATTGTCCCCCAATGATTTTGCGAAAAATTACGGAGAAATTTTTGAGGGCAATGAGATTTGGAGAAATCTGAAGGTTCCCGAAGGTAAGCTGTATGAATGGGATAAAAAATCAACCTATATCAAAGAAATTCCATTTTTTCACGATATTTCAGAACATCCCGAACAACTGAAAGATATTCAAAATGCAAGAGCGCTTTTGGTATTGGGTGACAGCGTCACCACCGACCATATTTCCCCTGCAGGAGCATTTAGTGAAGAATCGGCCTCCGGTAAATATTTATTGGAACGAGGCGTGAAAAAAGAAAGTTTTAACTCTTATGGTTCTCGTCGGGGAAATGATGAAGTGATGGTTCGAGGCACTTTTGCCAATGTGCGAATTAAAAATAAATTGGCAGATAAGGAAGGCGGATTCACTAAATTTTTGCCAACCGATGAAGAATTAACCGTTTATGATGCCGCTGAAAAATATATGCTTGCAAAAATACCTTTACTTGTATTGGCCGGAAAAGAATATGGTAGCGGTTCTTCAAGAGATTGGGCCGCCAAAGGCACTTTTTTATTGGGCATAAAAGCGGTGTTGGCCGAAAGTTATGAACGTATTCACAGAAGCAACTTGGTTGGAATGGGGGTTTTGCCCCTTCAATATAAAAATGGGGAAACTGCCGAAAAATTAGGGCTTACGGGTAAAGAAATATTTACGGTAACGGGAATTGCCAACGATATAAGACCGTTAAAGGAAATACAGATTACAGCCAAAAATGAACTAGGAAAAGAAAAGACATTCCAAGTCATTGCGCGACTGGATTCCTTAATTGAAATTGAATATTACCGACACGGCGGAATCTTGCAATATGTATTGAGGCAATTTCTAGATAAAGCAAATTAATTTCAATAAAGAGCAAACTCTGATAAGTTCAGCATTCAATTTTCAGCAACTTTTTACTCCTACTCTAAAACTCGCCTGTCAGGTCGGCAGGGGAGAAGTTGCTGAAAATCAATCATCCTTTGGGGCAATGTCATTAAGTTAAGAGAATATTTATCGTTGCTTCGCCAGTTCACTATCGCTCGTGTCCGACAAAGGAGAATCACATCAAATAGTTCAACATTATGAGATTCCTAGCAACTCACTGATGATGTGGTTTTAATTTGCCTAGACGTAATGACGTGTCATTGCGAAGGAGCAACGCAATGAAATGGAGTAGCGACTGCGGCAATCTGCTGCTTATTGTGGTTTCTGAGCTTTTGATTTCGTTAGTTCTCAATAGATTGCAGCGTTGGTTATCGCTTTCTCGTAATAATATTTTATTTTAAATTTTAATTAGGATAAAGATGTCCGAATTAAAATATTTACGTAACTTTACTTTATTGAAAATTACAATTCATCACTTTTAATCGATAATACATATTTTATTTTTTAAAGTGAGAATTTTTTAAATTAATAAATAATTAAAACATCTTATTATGGAAACAGAAAGTCTATATCCAAAAACAACTAAAGAGCTTGCAGATAAAAAAGCGGCATTAGCCCCTAAAAACATTGAAGCCTGGCGAAATTTCAGCAAAACAGTTTTTGAGGCAGGTGCGCTGCCTGAAAAAACAAAACAATTGATTGCCGTTGCCGTTGCCCATGTTACGCAATGTCCGTATTGCATTAAGTCACACACCACCCAAGCCATGAGAAAAGGAGCGAGCAAAGAAGAAATCATGGAAGCGATATGGGTTGCCAGCGAGATGCGTGCAGGTGCTGCGTACGCCCATGCAACAATTGCGATGGCCGAAATGGAGAAACAATAAGCTATCGTTATGAATGTGTTAAATGGACATTTAGGACTTTTTATTGACCGTTATGAATTGACCATGGCAGAAGGCTATTTTCGTGATGGAAGAGAAACTGTTCAGGCTAATTTTGATTATTTCTTTAGAAAAAATCCTTTTAATTCAGGTTTTACTGTTTTTAGTGGCTTGCAAGACCTGCTTGAAATGATTCAGGAATTTAAATTTGATGCCAGCACTATTGACCATTTACATAAAGAAGGCTTTCATGCTGAATTTTTGGAATATCTGAAGAAATTTCATTTTAAAGGCATCATAGAAGCACCCGATGAAGGAGAAGTCATATTTCCTAATGAGCCTATTTTAAGTGTTCAAGGATCACTAATTGAAACGCAGTTACTTGAAACAATTGTATTGAATACCTTAAATTTTCAATCGTTGATTGCAACCAAAGCAAATAGATTGAGGAAAGCTGCCGGAAATCGTACTATAATTGACTTTGGCATGCGAAGAGCACAAGGATGGGCGGCCATTCACGGCAGTAGAGCAGCTATTGTTGGCGGTGTTGACGGCACTTCAAATGAGCTGGCTTCATTTTTATATGGACTGAAAGCAGTTGGCACTATGGCGCATTCTTGGGTTCAAAGTTATGAGGATGAATTGACAGCATTTAGAAAGTATGCTGAATTCCATCCTGTAAACTGTGTCTTACTGGTAGATACGTACAATACCTTAAAAATAGGGATCCCAAATGCCATAATAGTTGCCAAAGAGATGGAGCAAAAAGGGCAAAGGCTTTTTGCCATCCGCCTCGACAGTGGCGACTTGGCATATCTTTCAAAAAAAGCGAGAAAGATGCTGGATGATGCTGATTTGACTTATATCAAAATCGTGGCTTCCAATCAATTGGATGAATATTTGATTAACAGCCTTATCCTGCAGGGGGCAAAGATTGACAGCTTCGGAATCGGAACAAACTTGATTACTGGACAGAAAGACGCAGCGCTCGATGGTGTTTATAAATTAACGGACATCAACAACCGGCCAGTCATTAAACTATCGGAAAATGTGGCTAAAATAACCTTGCCGGGGAAGAAAAGAATCATTCGCTTTTTTAATGATACAGGAACATTTTATGCAGATGGAATCATGCTTTCCGATGAAAACGAAAACGACCTCGATGTGATAATCCACCCTCAATTCGGTGAAAAAAAGTCGGCAGTTACAGACTTAAAAAGGGAACAGATTGGTTCAATAGTTATGAATGCGAATGAAATTCTTTTTAAAAAGAAAAGCATTTCTGAAATATCGGAGTATCGGGAATACCGTGTCTCACTATTATTGGAAGAGTACAAGCGGTTTGAGTTTCCGCATGTTTACAAGGTTGGCTTGAGCAAAAAATTAAAAAAGCAGCGGGACCAATTGATAAAAAAGAACACTAACGATGCGTAGTATGAAAGCCTTGTTGATTGTCGATGTCCAAAACGATTTTTGTCCTAATGGCGCGCTGCCCGCACCAAAAGGTGATCAAGTTGTCCCGGTCATCAATCGTTTAATGGATCATTTCGACAAAGTGGTGGCTTCTAAAGACTGGCATCCTCTTCAAACAGTACATTTTGAAAAATGGCCTTCACATTGCATACAAAATACGGTGGGAGCTGAATTTCACCCCGATTTGGATTTCCTTAAAATTGATTTTGTCTTTCTAAAAGGCACCGGCAACAAAGATGATGGGTATTCTGCTTTTGAAGCGACGAACCAAAATCTCGCCGAGTACCTTCAATCCAATGCGATTGATGAAGTGTATGTATGTGGTTTGGTTGCGGAATATTGTGTGAAACAAACGGTTATGGACACTTTAAAAAACGGTTTTAAAACTTATGTTATCAGAGACGCTGTAGAAGGAATTTACCAAAATGAAGAAGATGTACCAGCAGCTTTTAAAAAAATGAAAGAAGCCGGAGCTACTGTTATTACTTCTAATGATATTTTAAAATAATTTTTGAGGACACTCTTAAAAAGTCCAATATTCAATTTTTAGCAAATTTTCACCCCTTTAATGAAATAAATTTTAAGAACATCCGACAATCTTTTGATGGATAAAGTTACCTTGAGGCCATTAATTTCACCCATCTTAATCTTCATAAATCAAATTGATTGTAACCTTTTCATTTCAGCCCTACTCTAATATTATAAATAGTTTAACTTTAAATTAAATCAAAATGAAAAATTTTAAAAAAGTAAAAAAAGTAACTTTATTGGCGGGCGCATTTTTGTGCTCAGTTACATTATTATCGCCAGCGTTTGGACAAGAAACTCCAACCCTTTCTGACCCTGAGATTGCTTCAGTGGCTGTAGTGGCCAATCAAAATGACATTGATTTTGCAGAAATCGCAAAGCAAAAATCACACAATCCCGAAGTATTGGAATTTGCGAATACTATGATTACAGATCACAAGGCTGTTATCGATTTGGCAGTGGCATTGGTTACAAAATTAAATGTAACCCCTAAAAACAATTCAGTAAGTAAGGGACTGCTTTCCGATGCAGAAAAAACAAAGGAAATGCTCAATTCAAAATCGGCTAAGGAATTTGATAAAGCTTATGTTGATAACGAGGTGGCTTACCACAAAGCTGTGATTGCAGCAGTTAAAAATGTGTTGATACCCCAATCTAAAAATGAGGAATTAAAGGCATTATTGCAAAAAGTGGTGCCTATTTTGGAAGCACATTTAGCGCATGCAGAAATGACTCAGAAAAAAATATTATAAGAAATGAAGACTTTTATTTCCTTAAGAAACGGTATTTTTCTTTTGGTTTCCTTGGTTCTATTGACAGGCGTTTTCGCCTGTCAATCGAATCATCCACCCAAAAAGTATATTGTTGAAATCAAAGACATGAAATTTCAACCTGCTAAACTCATTGTGCAAAAAGGAGATACCGTAATATGGATAAACAAGGACATTGTAGCACACAACGTAACAGAAAAAAATAAGACTTGGGCTTCACCTCTTTTGCTTCCCGAGAGTACCTGGGAAAAAGTGATTGAAAAAAGTGACTCCTATTATTGCAGTATTCATATCAATATGGTAGGGGAGTTAATAGTAAAATCTCAATAATAAAAATCTTTAAAAATGAATACCATAAGTTTAAGTAAAGCGATCAAACCAAATTCCCATTTATTAGAAAAAAGACAGAACTCATGAATGGATCCACACAATATTCTGATTTAGAGCTCATACAAAAGATTGTAGCAGGAGAAATAAAATTGTATGAAATTGTAATTCGAAGATATAATCCCTATTTGTATAAAATAGGAAGGTCTTACAATTATAACCATGAAGACACACAAGACTTGATGCAAGATACCTATGTTGATGCTTTTATTAACTTACCCAAGTTTGAACATCGTTCAGCTTTTAAGACCTGGATCATTAAAATAATGCTTAATAATTGTTTCAGAAAGCGACAAAAATGGAATTCTAAAAATATAATTACTTCTGAAATAAATGAAAAATCCGCACCAATGTTTACAAATAAGCAAAGTACAGACACCTACAAAGCAGTTATAAATGCAGAGCTGAATTCTGTAATAGAAAATGCGTTGCTGCAAATACCAATAGATTATAGGATGGTGTTTTCCCTAAGGGAAGTTAATGGGTTGAATGTTGCAGAAACCGCAGATACTTTAAATATTAGTGAGGTTAACGTAAAAGTAAGATTAAATAGGGCAAAAGCAATGTTGAGAAAAGAAGTGGAAAAATCCTATTCAGCAGAAGAAATTTTTGAATTTAATCTAATTTACTGCGATGCAATGGTTAATAATGTAATGAATAAAATTAAAGAAATAATCAGATGAAAGCGCGATTAAACTATGCAAAAATAGCCCCCGACGCCTTAAACGCAATGTTGGAACTTGAAAAATATGTTTCAAGCTCAGGGCTTGAAAAAACTTTATATGAATTGGTAAAAACAAGAGCTTCCCAAATAAATGGTTGTGCCTATTGTTTGGATATGCATACCAAGGATGCACGAAAGGCTGGAGAAACCGAACAACGTCTTTACGCTTTAAACGCCTGGCGGGAAACGCCATTTTATACCGAACGTGAGCGAGCAGCTTTGGAATGGACAGAGGCACTAACCTTAATTTCAGAAAATGATGTACCTGATTGGCTTTACGAGGCAACCCGAATGCATTTCGATGAGAAAGAAATGGTTGCGCTGACAATGGCCATTATCGCCATTAACGGATGGAATCGTTTGGCGATTAGTTTCCGCACCGTTCCTGGTAGTTATAAACCTTCCTAAAGTTATTAATGATGAACGAAAAGATAATTAAACTGTTTTTGAGATTGGCACTTGCATTTGGATTTTTATCAGCAGTTGCTGATAGGTTCGGATTGTGGGGCAAAGAATTTTCTTCCTGGGGAAACTGGGACACTTTTTTGGTTTATGTGCAAACAATAAATCCCTGGGCTCCAAAATTCTTAATCCCTACAATCGGAATTATTGCGACCATTGCCGAAATTCTTTTTGCAATTTTTCTGATAATCGGATTCAAAACGAAGTTGTTTGCGCAATTAAGCGGACTTCTGTTGTTAATATTTGCTTTGTCAATGACTTTTTCAATAGGAGTGAAAAGTGCTCTTGACTATTCGGTTTTTAGTGCCTCTGCAGCAGCTTTCGCATTAAGCCTAATGAAAGTGAAATTTTTAGAATTGGATAAATAGAAAGGCGAACGAATGAAGCTGATTTACGCTGAACCATCGGATAATGATGGTTACAGAGTTTTAGTTGGCAGGCTTTGACCACAAAGCGGAACGTTTTGATGAATTTGTCCAGTTGTACTATAAGAAATTACTGGCCAAAGCAGAAGAATTATACAGATTGAAAACCATTGCTAAAATAGAAAGACATAATATTGTTATACGGAACAAAAAATTCAAAGATAAATCAAGTGATTGTGCTGAGAGATACGTTATTGTGGTAAAAGATAAAAAACAACATTTGACTAGGATAATTTTGTCCGATATAAATTTTTTAGCTATATTTGATAGATTTACAATTGAAATTCATTGCTTCTAAACGCAATTTATTTTCTGTTGATTAATGCGGAAATTTTTTTTACATTCTTTTTTAGAAATTAAAAATGAAACGAGCATTACAAATTTTGATGCACAAAGGGATGATTAATAGCGAACCTACCTGCGGCAGGCAAGGTTTACCTGCCGATAGGAAGGCAGGCGTGTAGCAGGCAGGCTGCAGCCGTTACCGCTAAAAAGATGGCTTTAGCACCTAAGAACATTGAGGCAAGGCTTAACTTTAGAAACACTGTATTTCAGAAAGGCGCACTACTGGAAAAACAAAACAATTGCTTGCCCGTTGACCCTGCTACGCAATGCACCCTAATGCACCCTATTGCATCAAGGCACCCACTAAGCAGGCGTTGGGAAAAGGAGCAAGCAAAAAAGAAATTACGGAGGCGATATGGGCGGCTGCTGAAATGTGTGGAAGTGCAGCTTATGCTCATGCTGCTATTGTGATGGCCGAAATGGAAAAACATTCCTAAACTTAAAACGATGGAACAAGGATTAAACTATGCAAAAATAGCCCCCGATGCTTTAAATGCAATGTTTGAACTTGAAAAATATGTTTCAAGCTCAGGGCTTGAAAAAACTTTATATGAATTGG
>DAIQBF010000009.1:0-27936 GCA_036781305.1 Lutibacter sp. | reverse complement strand
TGCTAAATTTTCCATGCACTCTCTTAATTAAAATATTATTTTCACTTTTGCCTCTTCAATATTGCTGAAAGGGATGGTTGAATTTTTGGTAACCGTAATTTTTCCTTTACCAATAGGTTTTGGTTCACGTGTTTTCCACTCCAATTCAATCTCATTGTCAGTAACATTTTTAAGCACACCTTCAATAGTGGTATTGTCATTTAACTTTAAGGTTAAAATCCTATTGATATTTTTTTTATACTGTCGATTAACTTTTAAAGGATTTGCAATGTCGGGTGAAGCAACTTCTAGAGAAAAATCTTCTATTTCTCTATCTAAATTATGCTCAATTCCGCGGCTAATTCTAATGCATTCATTTAAAGTCACGCCATTGTCGCCATCAACTTCAACAGAAATTTTATTTTCCGGCAAAAATTTTAAGTCTATCAAAAACAACGCTGGGTTTTCTTCGATAGCTTCTTTTACCAAATTTATGACTTTTTCTTTTTGTATCATACTATAAAAAGAGGGGACTTATGTCCCCTCCTAGCCCTTTCTTTGTTCTAATTTGGTGCAAATATACTAAGATTTTTTGAAATGATAAAAATTCATGTTTATTTTTAATTTAAAATTATTAACTTAGCCTAAGGATAATAAACTATACAACAAATTTTTATGAGAAGTATTCTAGTTCCAATTGATTTTTCCGATCAAGCAAGATATGCGGCAAAAGTGGCGTCTGATATAGCCAGACACACAAATTCGAAAATTTATTTATTGCACATGCTTGAGCTTCCCACGGGTATTATTGACCCTGCTGGCTATGGTTCCACAAGCAATACGCCTTCTGCTTTGTTATTTTTAAGTCGGGCTCATGAAAAGTTTGAGGAATTTAAAAAGTTACCTTTTTTGGAAGGCATTGAAGTGGAAGATTCTGTGCAGTTTCACAAAGCTTATGATGGAATCATCGATGAAAGTAAAAAGCAAAATGCCGATTTGATTGTCATGGGTTCAAAAGGAACTTCAGGACTTGAAGAAATGCTGGTGGGCTCCAATACTGAAAAAGTAGTCAGAAACTCGGATGTTCCTGTTCTTGTGATTAAAAAAGAGATTGATAAATTTAAAATTGACAATATAGTTTTTGCCTCTAATTTTAAACAAGACCATAGAAAAGCATTTCAAAAAATATTGGATTTTGCTTCGCTTTTTAATGCGCGACTGCATTTGCTTAAGATTAACACGATTCATAATTTTGAAACCACCAAAGAATCAAGTGATGCAATAAGAAACTTTATCAATGATTTTGATTTGGGAGATTATACCTTAAATATATACAATGACATTTCGGTGGAAGCCGGAATTTTAAATTTCTCAAAAGTTATAGATGCGGATGCCATATTGTTAAACACCAGCGGCAGGCGAGGTTTGGCTCATTTATTTAATGGCAGTATTGGGGAAGATTTGGCAAATCACGCAAAATTGCCTGTGATTACATTTAAATTGTAACGAGCAATTGATAATTTGTAATTCGGTGTGCTTTGCTTTAATGTCAAGTATCAAGTAGCTGGTATCAAGTATTTGGAAGTAAGGATGTGATTACATTTAAATTGGTTCATTGACTAAATTTTTTGTCTATATTCCCTATTCTATTTTCTCTACTGTATTTTCAATTCTTCAGGTATTTCACAAGTTGGTATTGGAATCATTTTGTGTTTGTTTGCGCGGTTTCTTTTCGTGTAAATATCAAACACTTCTTTTTCCCTACCGATAAAATCTGAATTATTTTTACCCAATTCAACCTGTTTCATCGCCCATTCCAATTCAGGATAAGAGGCGCCAATTTGATCTTCATCAGTTTTGTCATCTCCCCATAAACCATCGGTAGGAGCAGCTATTATAAGAGCATCATTAATTCCTAAATATTTTGCGATTTCATAGACTTCTGATTTCATTAAATCGGCAATCGGACTAATATCCACGCCGCCATCGCCGTATTTTGTGAAAAAACCGACCCCAAAATCTTCAACTTTATTTCCGGTTCCGACAACTAAATAGCTATTTAATGCCGCAAAATAGTATAAAGCGGTCATTCTTAATCTTGCGCGGGTATTGGCTAAAGACATTAAACGCTGTTCTTCATTTTCAACCGGAGGAAAAGCAGCAATCAGACTGTCGAATACCAGCGTTAAATTTAGATGTTGCAAGGATACCTTTTTAAAGTTTTTTTGTAGCCATTCAATATGATTATAAGCTCTAGCTATTTGGTTTTCAGCTTGGTGTATAGGCATTTCGAGGCATAAAACAGGAAAACCGGTTTTGGCGCAAAGCGTTGAAGTGACAGCAGAATCTATACCGCCTGAAATTCCAATCACAAAACCATTTACGTTCGATTTTTCGGCATAATCCTTTAACCAACTTACAATATATTCTACAACTCTTTCAGCGTTCATAATTAATTTAATTTAGTAAATTTGATGTTTTAAATAAAGAAGTGTAAATATAGAAATTAATGAACAGACTTTTAATTGTTGCAATTGTTTTATTATTTTCAGTTTCCTGTAAAAGAGAAATTGCAAAAAAAGTTGATGTGTCAAACATTAAGGTCATTGTTTCTGTAATTAGGTTTGAACAAAAATTCTACGAATCGGATGAAACAACCCTTCCGCCCCTTAAAAAAGAATTTCCTTATTTATTTCCCATACAAAACGACAGTATTTGGCTGAATAAAATAAAAGATAAGGAAGAAAGGGAATTGTATAAAAAGTCACAAGCTGTTTTTGGGGATTTTGAAAATGAAAAAGCGCAAATAGAAGACTTGTTTAAGCATGTAAAATATGAGCATCCAAATTTTAATCCTCCAAAAATAATCACTTTAATCACAAATTTGGATTATCAAAACAAGATTGTTTATGCGGACAGTTTGCTGTTTGTTTCATTGGATATGTATTTGGGAAAAAACAGTGAAGTGTATCAGGATTTTCCTGTTTATTTATCGCAAAACTTCGACAAATCGCAATTGGTTGTTGATATGGCCAGCGTCATAAGTGACCGTTATTTTACGGCAGATAAAAGTCGGCAGTTCTTGGATATGGTAATTGGTGCCGGTAAAAAAATGTATATGATTGACCGCTATTTGCCATCGGTTTCCGATGCCAAAAAAATAGGATATAATGAAACCGAGTATGAATGGGCAATGAACAATGAATCCCAAATATGGAAATATTTTATTGAAAAAAAATTATTGTACAGTACCGATTCAGGATTGTATGATCGTTTTATGGCGAACGCCCCATTTTCAAAATTTTATATCGATATTGATAAAGAATCTCCTGGTAAAATTGGCGTTTGGCTGGGCTGGCAAATTGTGAGAGCCTACATGAATAACAATAATGTAACTTTGCAGCAACTTTTGCAAACTGATGCAGAAGAAATATTTAAAAAATCAAAATATAAACCCAAGAAATAATGGCAGTAATGAAAAAAACTAAAATAGAATTTATTATAAAATTAGAAGAAAATAAAGTGACAGAAACAATAAAATGGACAGCCGATGACGGCAAAATTAAAGATGAGAAAGCAAAAGCATTGATGATTTCTGTTTGGAATCCTGAAAAGAAAGAAACACTCAGAATGGATTTGTGGACAAAAGATATGCCGATTGATGAAATGAAACAATTTTTTCATGAAACATTGGTTTCTATGTCAACTTCATTTTACCGTGCAACAAATGACCAAAAAATGAGTGCCACAATGCTTGATTTTTGCGATTATTTTGCTGAAAAATTAGACTTACAGAAAAAGTAATTGTGTTGTAGGGACAGGTCGCGACCTGTCCGTTCTAAAAGCGCGACCTGTCCGTTCTGAAATTTGAAGTGTTGAATATTTGTTGAATCGTTTGGTTCTTGAAACTTGAAACTTGAAACAGCCACAACCAACAACTATTGCCCTTTTATTAGCGCAATAATTTCTTTGTACTCTTCTGGATTGTTTAAAAAATCTTTTTTGGAAACATCAATAACGAGGGTTTTCAAATTTTCTTCGGTTTTGATAAAACTTGAATAACCTTGGTGAATTTTATCTAAATATTCCGGAGCGATATTTTGTTCATAATCTCGACCTCTTTTCTTAATATTTTGAATTAATTGCTGGGTATCCTGATAAAGATAAATATATAAATCGGGTTTTGAAATTTCTTTGTACATAATATCAAACATCTTTCTGTACAAATAAAATTCATCTTTCTGCAAAGTGATCTGCGCAAAAATAAGCGACTTAAAAATGT
The DNA here is from genome assembly GCA_036781305.1 of Lutibacter sp. Lineage (GTDB taxonomy): Bacteria > Bacteroidota > Bacteroidia > Flavobacteriales > Flavobacteriaceae > Lutibacter. The sequence goes on along the minus strand of DAIQBF010000009.1, from coordinate 23,675 downwards.
AATAATCCGAAACGATAAAGTTTTTAAACAAATCAAACTGCGCCAAATCATCCGAAAGCTGCGAATACCTGTCGGCCAAAAAGCTCATTTCCAGCGGAAAAGCATAGCGGTCGTTGTCTTCATAAAATTTCGGCAAAAACGGATTGTCGGCAAAGCGTTCCAATATAATTTTCGCGTTAAAATCTTTCGCAATCATTGTGGCAAGTGTCGTTTTACCGGAGCCTATATTTCCTTCAATGGCAATATAATTAAATTTTTCGGCGAGAGAAACAGGTCTTTTAAGCGTTAAAGAAGTCTTTTCAATATGGCTGCTGTCGGTGCAATTCTCCATACAAGTTTGCATGCGTTGTTTTGTGATGGGATGAATTATATTGGGGGCAATTTCTGCCAGGGGAACCATCACAAACTTTCTGTTAAGCATGTCTCTATGGGGCACAATCAACTCTTTTGAAATAACAATCTCCGTATCAAAAAGCAAAACATCAATATCAATATTCCGTGCCTTATAGCCAATTTCTGAAGTCTTTTTTCTGCCTAAAAAAAGTTCAATTTCATGAATCGATTTTAAAAGATTTTCTGGGTTTAAGGCTGTGGAAATTTGAATGCAGATATTTAGAAAATCATCACTTTTAAAACCCCAGGATTCCGTTTTATAAACCGAGGATATTTTCACTACCGCGCCTATTTTTTCCGAAATTAAATCGATGGCCTGCTGTAAGTTTTCAAGCTTGTTTCCTTGGTTGCTTCCCAACGATAAATATGTAGGTCTTAAAATTTGCATAAAGTGAATGCAAAGAAAAGAAAAGTATCAGATAAATACATATCTTTGCACATCAATTTATAAACATTTACAAACTTTTTTCAGATTTTAAATTCAAGGTTAACATGAAATTTTTAGGAAATTTATTAGCATCAATTTTAGGGACGCTAATTGCTTTGGGCATTTTGTTTATGATGTTTATTGTGATAGCAATGGCTTTTGGTGAGTCTGATAAGGTGGTGGTTAAAAATAATTCAGTTTTGGAAATTAAATTGGATGCTCTGGTAAAGGATTATGCGCCAAAAGGCACTGATTTTCTAGATGAATTTTTCGCGTTTGCTGATGAAAAAATGGGTTTGAATGAAATTATCAATGCCATTGAAAATGCAAAAAATGACGTGAATATTGCTGGAATAAGCATCAATACAAATAATGTAAATGCGGGGATTTCACAAACAAAGGCCATCAGAAATAAACTGGAAGAATTTAAGGAATCAGGTAAATTTATTATGGCTTATGGAGATGTTTACAATCAGAAATCATACTATTTAAGTTCTGTTGCCGACTCTATTTTTATGAATCCTTTAGGAGGGATTGAATTTAAGGGTTTGTCTTCCGAGGTTTTATTTTTTAAAGATTTACAAGATAAAACTGGCGTGAAAATGGAAGTGATTAGACATGGTAAATACAAAAGTGCCGTTGAGCCGTTTTTATACAATAAAATGAGCGATGAGAATAGAGAGCAAATTACAACATTTTTACAGTCCATTTGGGGTGAATTGTTGGCGGATATCTCAAGAAGCAGAAATAAATCAATTGAAGAACTCAACATTATAGCTGACAATTTATGGGCGCGAAATGCAACTTTGGCTGTGGAAAACAAGCTTGTTGATGCAGCTATTTATTTGGATGAATATGAAACCAAATTAAAAAAAGTTTCCGGTATTTCAACGGATGATGAATTGGCTAAAATTACGCTTTCAGATTATATTTCTACGGGAAAAGGTCGTGTTGTTTCAAGCGCCACCAATAAAATCGCCGTAATTTATGCGCAAGGGGAAATCATATATGGAAAAGGAAATGAAAATTTAATTGGACAGGAATTAATTATAGAATCCCTTCGTAAAGCTAAAAAAGACAAAAATGTAAAAGCAATTGTATTGCGGATAAATTCGCCGGGCGGAAGCGCTTTGGCTTCAGAATTAATTTGGAGAGAATTGGAACTGACCAAAAAAGAGCTTCCTTTGATAGTTTCAATGGGTGATGTTGCTGCTTCTGGCGGATACTATATTGCTTGTAATGCGGATAAAATTTTTGCGGAACCTACAACCATTTCTGGCTCTATAGGTGTTTTTGGGGCAATCCCCAACATGAGTAAATTGGCCGGCAATATTGGAATAAATGCGGAGCAGGTGAGCACCAATAAAAGTCCGAGCTATAGTGTTTTTGAACCGATTACTGATGAGTTCAGAACTGTTACTACAGAAGGGGTTGAAGATATTTATGCTGCGTTTTTAGAAAGGGTTTCTGCAGGCAGAAATATGAGCGTTCAGGCAGTTGACAGTATTGCTCAAGGCCGTGTTTGGGCTGGTGTGGATGCTTTGCAAAATGGATTGGTTGACGAGCTTGGGAATTTGGATGATGCCATAAGTTATGCCGCTGAATTGGCAGAAGTTACGGATTATAAAGTGCGTAATTACCCAGATTATAAATCAGATTTCGGTGAAAAATTGAGTGGGCTTCCCTTTATGAAATCAAAAGAAAAAGTGATGATTGAAGCTTTGGGCTTGGAAAATTATGAAACCTACCAAATTCTAAAACAATTTTCAGAAATAAAAGGAATGCAGGCAAGAATGCCTTTCGTCTTGGATATTAAATAAGATTTATTTAAATCCGCTCGAAGGTTACAAAGCTATAATCATACTTATTCTTATCGTCGGCCTTAAAATCTTCCCTTGATGTTTCTTTCCAGATTTTTCTATCTATTTCGGGAAAAAAAACATCAGCCTCAAATTTATGGTGAACAAAAGTTACGTCGAGTCTGTCTGTAAATGGAATTGCTTGTTTGTAAATTTCTGCGCCGCCTAAAATAAACGGATCTTCATCTTCTTTTATTGCTACTTTAAGCGCTTCTGTTAAAGAGTTTACCACAACACAACTTTCAGCTTTATAATTTTTATCACGAGTAATAATGATGTTGGTTCGGTTAGGAAGTGGTTTGCCCAACGATTCAAATGTTTTTCGCCCCATTATAACAACGTGGTTTAAAGTCGTTATTTTGAAACGTTTTAAATCGGCTGGCAAATACCAAATCAATTGATTATCTTTTCCTAAGGCATTGTTCTCGGCAATAGCGGCTATTATTGTTACCATCCTTCTATGGCGTTGTCTAGATCACTCTCTTTTTTATCCTTTTCAAAATTATAGAGTTCCTGTGCTTTTTCAGTCTTTTTGGTATATTCATCAGCCATTTCCTTTTTTAATTTTGCAATTTTCAATTCTTGCTCCATCACCAATTTTTCGGTTTGTGCACGTTCCCAATCTTTACCCATAAAGCGATGGGTAACAAACACATTTATAAAATGCAACATAAAAAAGAATAACCATAAAAGGATGGCCCAAACAAACCAGTTTTCAACAACATTTTCGCCTACTTTTAAAAATTTGTTAAGCAGTATTAAAAAAACGGCACCAACTAAAAACGCAATAAAATGATAGTACAGTTTCTTTTTTTGTTTTGCACGCGCTCGCGCATTTTCGTACAATTCATGTTGTTCTTTTATGGCATCCATAATTACATATTTTTAACCCATTCTTTTATATAGGCGGTAAAGTCTTCTGTTTCATTTTCGTTTCCTTGTAGCAGATTTTCATTGGCCAATTCCAAAAACTTTGAAATGTTTTTATCGGAAGTGTTAAAGAGACTTTCGAGGGATTTTAATAATTCTAAATCATTAATATCAATAATTCTTTTAATGAGGGCGATTTTTAGTTTAGGTGCTTCCATTTTTCTTTTTCTTTATGAAGGTTAAATATATTAAAAGTTTTACAAACTGTCTATTAAAGAATTATTAAATTTCAATAATTCTTATAGACAGTTGTTGCCAAATTAATTTTTTAGGCTAAAATTTATTTTGAATGCTAAACAGCAACGTCTCCTTTAATATGCGGATGTGGATTGTAATTTACCAAGGTAAAATCTTCAAAATTAAAATCGAAGATATTTTTAACCAATGGATTAATTTCCATTTTTGGCAATTCTCTTGGTGTTCTTGATAATTGCAAATTAATTTGTTCAATATGATTGCCATAAATATGCGCATCACCAAAAGTATGGATAAAATCTCCAGGTTTTAAATCGCAAACTTGCGCAACCATCATAGTAAATAAGGCATAGGAAGCAATATTGAAAGGCACGCCTAAAAATATGTCGGCGCTGCGTTGGTATAACTGGCAGGATAATTTGCCGTCGGCAACATAAAATTGAAAAAAGGCATGACAAGGAGGTAAAGCGGCTTTTCCGTTGGCAACATTTTGAGAAAAAGATAAGGAAGTATCAGGTAAAACACTCGGATTCCAAGCGGAAACCAGCATTCTCCGGCTGTCGGGATTTGTTTTTATGGTATCAATCAATTCCGTAATCTGATCAATGCCTTCGCTGTTCCAGTTCCGCCATTGATGTCCGTAAACTGGGCCCAAATCACCATTTTCATTTGCCCAAGCATCCCATATTTTTACACCGTTTTCCTTTAAATATTGAATATTGGTGTCCCCTCTTAAAAACCACAACAACTCGTAAATAATGGATTTTAAATGTAATTTTTTTGTGGTCAACATTGGAAATCCTTCACCTAAATCAAACCGCATTTGGTAGCCAAACACACTTTTTGTTCCGGTTCCTGTTCTGTCTTCTTTTAACGTTCCTTTTTCTTGAACATGCTTTATTAAGTCTAGATATTGTTTCATCTGTTTAATTTTTATTTTTTATTGGTACAGTTGCTGTTCGCCATTAATCATTCTGCTGTGTATCAAAATTTGTTATGGCTCGTTTCATTATGATGTTTAATTTAGGCATTTATTTGTTTAGGAATAAACGAGACAACTTGCTGTTTCTTATTTAATACATTAATCAATAATTCCCCCTTCGGGGGCTAGGGGGCCTTACCCAATAATCATTCCGGCAATTGTTGCAGATAACAGAGATGCAATTGATCCGCCAATTACTGCTTTTAGGCCAAATTCCGACAATGTTTTTCTTTGTCCAGGTGCCAAGGAACCAATTCCGCCAATTTGAATGCCGATTGAAGCAAAGTTAGCAAAACCACACAACATATAAGTGGCCATGATGACAGATTTGCTGTAGGTAAGATGGGTTATATTGGCCATGTTTTTTAACTCAGCCAATTGAATATATCCCACAAACTCACTTGCGGCTAACTTTACGCCCAACAATTGTCCCATCAACATCATATCTTCTCTTGCTACCCCAATCAACCACATTAGTGGTGCGAAAATAGTTCCCAAAATAGATTCTAAAGAAAATTGCTGGTATGGAGTGTATTCCATTATCAGCCCGTTTAACTGGGTAACAGCGCCTATCCATCCGAGAATACCGTTCAGCATGGCAATTAAAGCTACAAAAACCAGCAGCATTGCGGCAACATTGGCGGCTAATTTTAATCCTTCTGTGGTTCCGTTTGCGATAGCATCCAAAATATTCGAACCAATTTTTTCTTGGGAAACTTTTACATCTGTATTAATTTCCTCAGTTTGCGGGTACAACATTTTTGAGATTACAATGGCTCCTGGAGCTGCCATTACGGAGGCTGCCAACAAATGTTTGGCAAATTGAAGTCGTAATACAGGGTCGTTTCCGCCTAAAAATCCGATATAAGCGGCCAAAACACCACCGGCAACTGTGGCCATTCCGCCAATCATCACCAATAATATTTCTGAACGGTTCATGCGTTCCAAATAGGCTTTAATCATTAAAGGCGCTTCTGTTTGGCCTAAAAAGATGTTCCCGGCCACCGATAAACTTTCTGCACCTGAAATTTTCAATAATTTTGTCAACACCAGTGCCATTCCTTTTACAATAATTTGGATAATGCCCAAATAAAACAAGAGTGAAGTTAACGCTGAAAAGAATATTATAGTAGGCAAAATTTGAAATACAAATATAAATCCGTAGGATTCAATATTCATTAATCCGCCAAATAAAAACTGGCTTCCTGCTGCGGTAAAATCTAAGATACTGGTAAAAATTCCACCAACAAATTCGAATATTCGCTGAACAAAAGTGATTTTTAAAACACCTATGCCAATAAGTAATTGGGCTGTTATCCCAGCGCCTACTGTTTTCCAGTTAATGGCTTTTCGGTTACTGCTTAACAAATAGGCGATAAGAAGCAGGGACACCATTCCAAGTGCCCCTCGCCATAAAGAAGCTGTCGTGAATCCTTGGCTGTCAATAATTGTATTTTGAATGGTTTCTTGTGCGTTTGCTGAAAAAATACTGAAGAGAAATAGGGTTGCCAAACTTAATTTTTTTACCATAAGGTGCTTTATTATGAAGTGCGTTTTGTTATTTCATCACGAATTCTTGCGGCCAATTCATAGTCTTCATTTTGAACAGCTTTGTTTAATTTTTCTTCTAGTTCTTCGAGGGTATATTTTGAATACGAACTTGCTTTTTCAGGTTCTTCAATCAATTTTTCAATACTTAAAGTCTCTTTTTCGTCCGTTAATTCGTCTTTGGCTTTTAAATAGATTCCCGCTTTATCCAAAATATTTTCATAGGTATAAATTGGGGCATTAAATCTTGTTGCCAAAGCAATTGCGTCTGAAGTTCGCGTATCAATAATTTCTTCAATTTTATCGCGTTCACAAATTAAACTTGAATAAAACACGCCATCAACCAATTTATGGATGATCACCTGTTTAATTACAATGTGAAACCGGTCGGCGAAACTTTTAAATAAATCGTGTGTTAGCGGGCGAGGGGGTTTAATTTCTTTTTCCAAAGCAATGGCGATGGACTGTGCTTCAAAAGCCCCAATAACTATTGGCAACGTTCTGGAGCCATTGACTTCGCTCAAAACCAAAGCATAAGCGCCGCTTTGCGTTTGGCTGTAAGATATCCCTTTAATATTTAGGCGAACTAAACTCATAAGTTAAAATTAACAAAAAAGACTGTCTAATCAAAGGATTCTATCCCAATAATTAGGCAGCCTTATTTAGAGGCACAATTTAATAAAATTATGCGTTATTTGCTTTAAATTCTTTTAACTTTTCAATTAATTTCGGAACCACTTCAAAAGCATCGCCAACAATACCATAATCTGCAGCTTTAAAGAACGGTGCTTCCGGATCGGTATTGATAACCACTTTAACTTTTGAGGAGTTGACACCGGCCAAATGTTGAATGGCACCAGAAATTCCTATGGCGATGTATAAGTTTGCAGAAACGGGTTTTCCTGTTTGTCCAACATGTTCACTATGAGGTCTCCATCCCGAATCTGATACTGGTTTTGAACAGGCTGTTGCGGCACCCAAAACGCTGGCCAATTCTTCTATCATACCCCAATTTTCTGGTCCTTTTAATCCTCTTCCGCCTGAAACTACGATATCGGCATCAGCAATGGTAACTTTACCTGAAGTTTGCTCAACAGCTGTAGAAACCAGATTGCTTTCAATCAAAATGGGAGAAAATTCTTCAGTAGTTCCCGAAACCTTGTTTTCAACCAATCCGAAAGAATTTTTTGCAAGTGCAATCACTTTAACATCGGTTAGTATTTGTGTATTGTTAAATGCTTTGTTGGAAAATGTTTTTCTTTTCACGGTAAATGGTGAAGTTTCACTTGGCAATGCAATCACATTGCTTGTAAAACCGGCATTTAAATTGGCGGCAACCATAGGCGCAAAGTACAATCCATTCGCATTTGAATCGATAATTACAACTTGAGAGCTTTCTTTTTCAGCAGCTTGTTTAACAATATTGGCAACTATTTTAGCATTAAAAGGTTTCAATGCGTCATTTTTAACGGTTAAAACTTTTTCGGCACCATAATTATATAGTATTGAAGGGTCATTTGAATTTATCGTCAATACCACTAAGTTGGTTCCCAATTGCTCCGCAACTTTTTTCCCGTAGGAAGTCACTTCAAGAGCAGATTTTTTATATTTTCCTTCCGATGTTTCGGCAAAAACTAATACTGACATATTATTTTTAGATTTTGGATTTTAGATTTAAAACTAAAATGAATTTATATTTTTAATTCTCAATTTAACAATTAAACGAATAAACAATTAAACGTTTAAACGATGTTATTAAATAACTTTTGCTTCGTTGTGCAATAAATTAATGAGTTCACCCACATTGTCTGCATCAACTAATTTACAAGCAGATTTTGCCGCTTGTTTTTCAAAAGAAACTACGGCTGTTTTTGCATTTCCATTGGAAGATTCTACTACAGTCAGTGGTTTCTGACGCGCCATCATAATGCCACGCATGTTTGGAATTCGCAAATCTTTTTCTTCAACCAAACCTTTTTGTCCGGCTATAATTAAGGGGAGATTTGCTGAAAGAATTTCTTTTCCGCCATCAATTTCACGTGAAATAGTGGCTTTTTCTCCTTCAATTTCAAGTCCTATACAAGCGTTTACAAAATTATAGTCTAAAAAGGATGCGAGCATTGCAGGCACCATTCCGCCGTTATAATCAATAGATTCTTTTCCGGCAAGCACCAAATTGTACCCGCCATTTTTTACCACTTCTGCCAATTCTTTTGCAACGGTAAAACCATCTAAAGCTTCCGTATTTACCCTAATGGCATCATCGGCGCCAATGGCCAAAGCTTTGCGTAATGTAGGTTCGGTGGTGGCATTTCCCACAGTTGCAACGGTTACGGTAGCGCCTTGTTTTTCCTTAAACCACATGGCTCTTGTTAGCGCAAATTCATCATAAGGATTTATTACATATTGCACGCCGCTACTGTCAAATTTAGTATTGTTTTCTGCAAAATTAATCTTCGATGTAGTGTCTGGTACGTGACTGATACAAACTAATATTTTCATGGAATTCGATGTTTAGGTATTTGGTATAAAATTACACGTCTTTTTAATTATTCTGCTACGAATATACTAAAAATTTTTAAAAGTATTATGCGCGCATAGCATTTATTTTATTAAAACATTATTTTTTTGATAAAATTGTTATAATTGTTTAATTTTGCAAATCCTAAAAAACAGAAAAGATGAGGACAATACAATTTAGAGAAGCCATATGTGAAGCAATGAGCGAAGAAATGCGCAGAGATGAAACCATATATTTGATGGGTGAGGAAGTTGCTGAATATAATGGCGCCTATAAAGCTTCAAAAGGAATGTTGGATGAGTTTGGCGCTAAACGCGTAATTGACACACCGATTTCCGAATTGGGTTTTACAGGAATTGCCATTGGATCTGCAATGAACGGAAACAGGCCGATTGTTGAGTATATGACCTTTAACTTTGCGTTGGTTGGAATTGACCAAATTATAAATAACGCCGCAAAAATAAGACAAATGTCGGGCGGACAAATAAATTGCCCTATTGTATTTCGTGGTCCAACAGGATCTGCTGGCCAGTTGGGAGCAACACATTCACAAGCATTTGAAAACTGGTTTGCAAATACGCCAGGTTTAAAAGTGGTGGTGCCTTCAAACCCTTATGATGCAAAAGGTTTGTTAAAAGCTGCCATTAGAGATGATGACCCGGTTATTTTTATGGAATCGGAACAAATGTATGGCGATAAGGGCGAAGTGCCAGATGGTGAATATTTGGTTCCAATCGGGGTTGCCGACATAAAAAGAGAAGGAACGGATGTAACAATTGTTTCTTTTGGAAAAATTATTAAAGAGGCTTATAAAGCCGCTGACATTTTGGAAAAAGAGGGAATTTCAGTCGAAATTATAGATTTGCGAACCATCAGACCAATGGACAGCGAAGCCATTTTTAAATCGGTTAGAAAAACAAACCGCTTGGTTATTTTGGAAGAAGCCTGGCCGTTTGGCAGTGTTTCTTCAGAAATTACTTTTCAGGTACAGGAAAATGTTTTCGATTATTTGGATGCACCTATTAAAAGGATCACTACCGCAGATACACCTGCACCTTATTCTCCAGTTTTATTGCAAGAATGGTTACCAAATGCAAATGATGTCGTAAAGGCGGTGAAAGAAGTATTGTATAAAAAATAAGGGCATAGAATTTGCGCAACATTTTCCTTTCAAACTAATCTTGAAAGGTTTTTTTTATGATAATAAAAAAAAATATTTTCCTAAGCTTTCTGTTTTCATTTGTTTTTTTTGCTGGGTTTTCCCAAGTAAAAATTGGAGGTGTTGTTAAGGACGAAAATAACCAATCCATTCCATTTGCCAATATTTTGTTTGTTGGATCAACTACTGGAACTGTTTCCGACGAAAACGGTAAATTTTACTTGGAATCCAATAAAACCTATACGCAAATAGAAGTTTCTTTTTTAGGCTATGAAACCATATCTATCCCTGTAAAAAGCAGAGATTTTAATTTAACCATAGTCCTAAAAGAAGAAGCGGCACAATTGGCCCAGGTTTTTATTTACAGCGGAAAAGTTAAAAAAAAGGGAAATCCTGCCATTGCCATATTGGAAAAAATTTGGGCAAAAAAACGTGAAAACGGGATCTATTTATTTGATCAATACCAATACGAAAAGTATGAAAAATTGGAGTTTGATATGAATAATGTTGACAGTGCCATGATAAAAAGCAAGCTTTTTAAAGGGATGGAGTTTATTTTTGAAGGCATTGACACCTCAAACGTCACAGGAAAAGCCTTTTTACCAATATTCATCAACGAATCAGTTTATAAAACTTTTGGGAAAAATAAGGACGGAAAAAAATTTCGGGAAGATTTGGTGGCCAATAAAAATTCAGGATTTAACAACAATCAAAATGTAATTGCATTTATCAAAGATTTATATGTGGACTATAATGTTTATGACAGCTACATTAAAATTTTCGACAAAAGTTTTGTGAGCCCAATTTCAAAAGCCGTTGGTGTTTCCACCTACAATTACATTTTGGCCGACAGTGCTTTTATCGACAATAAATGGTGTTTTAATATTTTATATTATCCCCGAAGAAAAGGAGAGCTTACTTTTAAAGGTGATTTTTGGGTGAATGACAGCACCTTCGCCATCAAAGAAATTAATATGCAGGCCAACAAAAGCGCCAATATCAACTGGGTGAAAGATATTTATATTGAGCAGGAATTTGATGTAATGAATGATTCGGTTTTTTTGTTGAAACGCGACCATATGATGTCTGATTTTAGTTTGAACAAAAAAGACAAATCGAAAGGTTTGTATGGCAAAAGAACCACCATGTATAAAAATTACACTTTCAACGAAAAAAAAGAGGATGCTTTTTATAATGAAAAAATAAACACCTACGATAAAAATATTTATACAAAAACCGATGATTATTGGGGCGCAAACCGGCAAGAAAAATTAAATAAAAATGAACAGGGAATCTATAAATTGTTAGACACCCTGGCTACAGTCCCTAAATTTAAACGCATTTATAATTTGGTTTCCATTTTAGGCTCGGGATATATTGAGTTTAATAAATTTGATTTTGGAGACGTTTTTTCAACCTTCGGAAAAAATGATGTTGAAGGATGGCGTTTGCGTGCGGGCGCAAGAACATATTTGGGCGGAAATGAGCCTTGGCGACTGCAAGGATATACAGCTTACGGTTTTAAAGATAATAAGTTCAAATATGGTTTTTCGGGAAAATGGATGCTAAATCCGAAGAGCAGATTTATTATTGGTGTCGGAAACAGGCGAGATGTGGAACAAATTGGCGTAAGCTTAACCACAACCAATGATGTAATGGGCAGAAGTTTTGCATCGTCTTCCTTATTTTCTTCAGGTGACAACAGCAAGTTAACTTCGATTAATTTATCGAGTCTTTTCATGTCAATCGAGCCACGGAATAATTTAAATTTCAAAATTGGCGCATCCTACAGAACGCTGGAATCGGCTTCACCGGAAACTTTTAATCTGGATTATTGGGTTGATAAAGAAAACAATATTAAAAAATCGGAATTGGCGCAATCTGAAATTGATTTTACGGTGACTTATACGCCAAACAGAAAAACAATTGGTTATGGCGTTGAACGAAATGAAGTTACCGACACCTATTCTACCTTATTCTTAAATTATTCGAAAGGTATTAAAGGAATGTTTAACAGCGATTTCGACTATCAAAAAGTTCAGTTCTATTACCGTCAGCCCATATTAATTGGAGGATTGGGCAGAATGTTCACCACATTTGAGGTTGGAAAAACATTTGGGGAAGTGCCTCTCGGACTCTTAAATGTAGTGCCTGGAAATCAATCTTATTTCACCATTGAAAACACCTATTCTTTGTTGGATTATTATGAATTTGTGACCGATACTTATGCATCCCTTCATGTGGAGCACAATTTTAGCGGAAAATTCTTTTCAAGAATTCCATTGTTCAGAAAACTTAATTTGCGGGAAATTGTTGGTGCAAAAGCGGTTTGGGGAGAAATTTCAGATAAAAATATTGCGTTAAGTGCTTCAAATATAAATTATGTGGCACCATCAAAAGCATATTATGAATATAGCGTTGGTGTAGGCAATATTTTTAAGGTTTTCAGAATTGATTTTAGCTGGAGAGGAAATTATAGAAATGTGCCAAATGCCAATAATTTTGCCATAAAAGGCGCCTTCGGATTTTATTTCTAAAAATTACCGGAATTAGGCGTTTGTTGGAAGACGATTTTTGTATTTTTGAAAAAAATTTAACTAAAGGAAAATGAGCAGTAAAACCGATAAAACATTTGACGTATTGATTGAGATTCCAAAAGGAAGCAGAAACAAGTATGAATATGATTTTGTGTTGCGTAAAATTAGGTTCGACAGAATGTTATTTTCCTCTATGATGTACCCTGGAGATTATGGATTTATTCCGGAAACTTTGGCCTTGGACAAAGATCCATTGGATGTTTTGGTGTTGGGAGGCGAACCAACGTTTCCTATGTGCGTTATGGAAGTTAAACCCATTGGCGTATTTCATATGACCGATGAAAAAGGACCGGATGAAAAAATTATTTGCGTGCCAATTTCAGATCCAATTTGGAACGAGTTAAATGACATTTCAGATATGAATCCACACCTGGTAAAAGAGATCGAACATTTCTTTCAAGTTTACAAGGATTTGGAAAAAAAGAAGGTCGATGTTGGCGGTTGGGGAGACGTAAAAGAAGCCTATGAAATTGTGGCGCAATGCACAGAACGCTATGATTTGAGTGAACACAAGAAAAAGAGAACTTTTACCATATAATCAATAAATTAAAGACCTTAAAATTATACCATCTTTAAAAATTATGGATGACTTTTTTTATCTGCCTTATTTTACTAATTTTAGCCCCAATTATAAAAATCAACTTAATTATAACTAACAAATATTAAAAATGGAATTAATCGTAAATTATTTACCTCTATTTGGTGTCGCGGCACTTGTATTCGTATTTTTCAAAAACACCTGGGTAACCAAACAAGATGGAGGAAATGAAAAAATGGCAAGGATTGCCAAGAATATTTCCGATGGAGCCATGTCATTTTTGAAAGCGGAATATAAAATACTTTCAATTTTTGTGGTTGCCATTGCCATTTTGCTTTATTTCAAAGGAACTTATGAAGTAGGATCAAACGGAATGGTAGCAGTATCCTTTATTGTAGGTGCTTTTTGTTCAGGATTGGCAGGTTTTATTGGTATGAAAGTCGCCACCAAAGCGAATGTAAGAACTACGCAAGCTGCCAGAACTTCCTTAGGAAAAGCATTGGAAGTTGCTTTTGCAGGTGGTTCCGTTATGGGATTGGGAGTTGTTGGTCTTGGGGTTCTAGGATTGAGTTCATTATTTATGTTTTATAGCGGACAAGGATGGGTTATTTCTGAAGTGCTTAATGTGCTTTCAGGTTTCTCTTTGGGAGCCTCTTCAATTGCTTTATTTGCGCGTGTTGGTGGTGGAATTTACACCAAAGCAGCCGATGTTGGAGCTGACCTTGTTGGGAAGGTGGAGGCCGGTATTCCGGAAGATCACCCTTTAAACCCTGCGACCATTGCAGATAACGTTGGGGACAATGTTGGAGATGTTGCCGGTATGGGAGCCGATTTATTTGAATCGTATGTGGGGTCTATTATAGGAACGATGGTATTGGGAGCAGCTTTTGTAACGATACCTGCTTTTCAGAGTTCATTTGATGGCTTGGGCGCTATTTATTTACCATTGGTTTTGGCAGCAGTTGGAATTATCATGTCAATTATTGGAACATTTTTCGTAAAAGTAAAAGATGGGGGAGATCCTCAAACCGCTTTAAATATTGGTGAATTTGGTTCAGCAGGCTTAATGGTTGTCGCCTCTTATTTTGTGATAGATCAAATGCTTCCTGAAACTTGGATTTTTAAAGGTATTGAATACACTTCAATGGGTGTTTTTTGGGCAACAATTGCCGGTTTAGTGGCTGGTTTGTTGGTAGGAAAAATTACAGAATACTATACTGCTACAGGTAAAAAACCTGTAATGTCTATCGTTAGACAATCAGAAACTGGTGCAGCAACAAATATTATTGCAGGCTTAGGCGTTGGAATGATGTCAACCGCAATTCCAATTCTTTTAATTGCGGCAGCTATTTTAGTTTCGCATCATTTTGCCGGTTTATACGGTATTGCAATTGCGGCCGTTGGAATGTTGGCAAATACGGGAATCCAATTGGCTGTTGATGCCTACGGTCCAATTTCTGACAATGCCGGAGGGATTGCTGAAATGGCTGAATTGCCAAAAGAAGTTCGCCAACGTACTGATAAATTAGATGCCGTTGGAAATACAACAGCTGCTATTGGTAAAGGATTTGCCATTGCTTCTGCAGCCTTAACTGCTTTGGCTTTGTTCGCCGCTTTTATGCAAACCGCAAATTTAACGTCTATTGATGTGTCTGAGCCTAAAATTATGGCCGGACTTTTGGTAGGAGGTATGTTGCCATTCGTGTTTTCTGCTTTGGCAATGAATGCTGTTGGACGTGCGGCTATGGCTATGATTGAAGAGGTTCGTCGACAGTTTAGAGATATTCCTCAACTAAAAGCTGCGTTGGTGGTGATGAAAAAATATGATTCTGATATGTCAAAAGCATCTGAGGAAGACCGAAAAATATTTGACGAGGCTGATGGTGTTGCAGATTATTCAAAATGTGTTGAAATCTCCACACAAGCATCGCTAAGAGAAATGGTATTTCCTGGTTTAATGGCGATTTCCGCACCAGTTTTGGTGGGATATATTGGAGGCGCCCAAATGCTGGGTGGCTTATTGGCCGGTGTAACAACAACAGGCGTTTTAATGGCTATTTTCCAATCCAATGCCGGTGGAGCTTGGGATAATGCGAAAAAAACCATTGAAGAAAAGGGATTAAAAGGAACTGATGCTCATAAAGCTTCAGTTGTTGGTGATACTGTAGGGGATCCTTTTAAAGATACTTCAGGACCATCATTAAATATTTTATTGAAATTAATGTCGGTTGTGGCATTGGTGATTGCGCCAAGTATTGCGCTTTCCGCCGATGAAGTTGCAGAATATGCAAGAGAAAATGCACCGACGGAAATGATTTCTCACGAAATTTCCAGGGAAGTACAAGTTCTCATGAACACCAATGAGGATGGGTCTGTAAAAGCGACAGTAACCACAACTTCAACTGATAATGGAACTGTTACAACTGACGAAAAAGTTTTTGAAGGAACTGCAGAAGAGGTAAAAGCTGAAATTCAAAATCTTAAAGATGTTAAAGCTGAGGTGATTACACCAACATCGGAGGAGTAATTCTTGAAATTATTTATAAATATTAAATAGTCCGCCAACTGGCGGACTATTTTTATGATGAATTTTAGGAACTGTAAAGAAATAAAGTGCCCAGAATTGACGCATAAGTTTTGTTCTTTTCCAAGGCGTAAATGATGTGAATAGCATTAGCTATTTAAAGATTTTACAACGCAGAAAAAGGACAAAAAAACAAGTCAAAATGTGCGAATTATTTTTTTACGGTTCCTTAGGTAGCAATCTTGTTTTTATTTGTTTTTTGACAGTTCGCTTACTTTCTATTAATTTGGATTTGTAATCTTAAATTATTCTTGCTATTGTTAGATTTGTTGCGCTTCATTGTCAAAATCTAATTTGTTTATTAAATTGTATTTTGCCTGTCTTGTTTTCCATCTTTCACGCGCATATTTTTGCATGTCGGTAATGGTGTCTTTTTCATCTGTTATTTCAAGTCCGAGCAAGGTTTCAATAATATCTTCCAGAGTTACAATTCCGTCCATGCCACCATATTCATCTATAATAACAGCGATATGTTCCTTTTTTTCCAAAAGAATTTCCCAAACGCTAAACAATACTTTTGAATCTTGAACAAAAACAATTTCACGTTTAATATCTTTCAGTTGTAATTCAAGCTGACCTTCTGCAAGTTTTTCAAAAACCGTCTGTCTAAACACATAACCTGTAATATTTTCTGAATTTTCTGAATATACTGGAATTCGAGAGTATTTTAGGTAGTCTTTATTTTTTAAAAAATCTTTTAAGGATAAATTCTCGTCTGCAACAGCCACAACCACTCTTGGCGTCATTATTTCGGTAACTTTTACATTTTTAAGCCGAAGTAAATTTTGAATAATCTTATGCTCTCTTTCTAAAAATATACCCTCATCGGCACCTATGCTTGCCAATGCCGATATTTCTTCCCTGCTGGTAGATTGCTCATTTTCATTTCCTGAAATGGCTCTAGTAATAAAAGCGGACATCAATACCAAAGGATAGGTTAGGAAGATCAGAATTTTCATAGTTTGGGCTGAAATTTTGGCCAAACCTCTCCAATAATTAGCGCCAATTGTTTTTGGGATAATTTCAGTAAGTACAAGGATCAAGATGGTTAAGATTGCAGAAACAATCCCGAAAGATGCTTCACCATATATTTTAACGGCCTGGGCACCCACACCAGCTGCTCCAACGGTGTGCGCAACGGTGTTAAGAGATAAAATTGCGGATAGCGGTTTGTCAATATTGCTTTTTAAGTCAATAAATATTTTTGCCCATGCATTGCCTTTTTCTTGCTTAACAATCAGAAATGACACTGGTGTTGAAAGCAATACCGATTCCAGAATTGAACAAAGAAAAGAAACAACCAGTGCGAGAAATAGATATGCTAATAATAATGTCATGTTTTTTATTCAAATATAAAGTTTAATTTGATAAATATATTGGGGAGGGTAGTTTTAGTGAAACGCATCGCTGGCTAACAGTATTTTTTTGGAGAAATGGGGAGAATAATTTTTATGAGATACTCGAAAACATCCACTAAAGCCTCATAAAAATATGATTTTTTAAATGAACTTTAAATTTGTTTTTCAATTCTAATGCCATTATGATGAGATAATCTCAAATTTATTAGCTAATTTTCTGAATCATCGGATTGAAAGCTTTTGAGGCCACCAAGACTTTTGTGCCAATTTTTAACGTTGTTATTTCATCTTTTGTGGCGATTACTTTGATGATATTCGCTCCAGAAAGTACACTCACAATATAAACCACATCACTTTTTTGAATGGCGATAATTTCTCCTGTAAGTTTAAATTTGCTGCTTAATTTATCTTCTGAAAAAACAAAAGAAGGGATTCCTTCTTTGATGATTTTTCCTTTGTCAAGCAAAATCACTTTGTCTGAAAGTTTGAATATTTCAGGAAGGTGATGGCTCACTAAAATAGTGGTGAGTTGAAAGTATTGGTGTGCTTTTAAAATATAATCTTGCAATTTAAATCGCATTTCGTCATCAAGTGCCGAAAGTGGCTCATCGAGCAGCAATATTTTTGGTTTGCGCACAATGGCTCTGGCCAAAGCGACACGCTGTTTTTGTCCGCCCGATAAATTTTGGGGTTTGCTGTTTTGAAGGGATTGCAATTCCATCAATTCCAACAACTCGTTTATAATATTTTTATCATGATTTTTTTGAAGGGCAAAAGCCAAATTTTCCCGAACAGTTAAATGAGGAAACAAGGCATAATCTTGAAACACAAATCCGACCGAACGTCTTTGTATGGGCAAAATTATTTTTTTGTCAGTATTGTTCCAACAGTCTCCATCAACTTCAATCAGCGACTTTTCCGCATTGGTAAGTCCGGCCAAAATTCTGAGAATGGTTGTTTTTCCGGCACCTGAATTTCCATAAATTGTGATAAACTGCCCTTTTTTGATAGAAAATGACACATCCAAAGGAAGCTTTCCGTTCGCTGTTTGTAAGGTTTTATGAGCATAAAATTTAATCATTGTTTAGCGGATTTGTCTTGCTGAAGGTGTTATTAATAAGGTAAACGCCCAAAAGAACCGAAAAAGTGAAAATGAAAAGTATTTCAGCATACAAATTTGCGGCATCATAATTCATGGCCTGCACTTCATCATAAACGGCGATGGACGCCACCCTGGTTTCTTTGGGAATGCTTCCGCCAATCATTAAAACAACGCCGAATTCACCAACGGTGTGCGCAAAAGTTAACACAATTCCAGTTAAAACGGAGGTTTTTATATTGGGAAGCAAAATTTTAACAAGTGTGGTAAATTTCGATTTTCCTAGGGTAAATGATGCTTCTTTAAGTGAAACAGGCAAATTTTTTAATCCGGCCTGAATGGGATGAACCATAAAGGGCAAGCTGTAAATAACGGAAGCAACAATCAGTCCTTCAAAAGTAAAAACCAATTGAATGTCAAAATACTGGTTTAAAAATTCCCCGAAGGCATTTTGCGGACTAAAAGCAACCAGCAAATAGAAACCCAAAACGGAAGGAGGTAACACCAAAGGCAAACTTACAATGGCTTCTACAACCGATTTTAATTTGAATTTGCTGTAGGCAAGCCAATAACAAAGCGGTACAGAAACCACCAGCAAAATAGCGGTGGTTATTAAGGCCAATTCGGCGGTTAACCATAAAGGTGCTAAATCAATCATTGGGCGATAAACTTACTTCGTTGGTTTTTATCAATGCCAAAACAACATCACCATTTTTCAAATTTAGTGTTTTTATGGCATTTGTGGTTATGAGGGATTTAATGTTCATATCTCCAAATCTCAAATGCAGCTCAGTTAAAATTACTCCAATTTTCATGGCGATTATTGTACAGGGAATTTTATTCTGGATGCTAATATTCAAAGGTTCATTTTTGGCGATAATCACTTCGGTTTCCTTAAAATAAATTTTAACGGCATTTCCAATTTTAAAATAAGTTTCGGATTCGGGAGTGTCGATAATAATAGAAGTAAAAATGAGGCCTCCAACTTCAATTTTAACCAATGAGAGCGAATCGCTTCCCTGAATATTTGTAATATTTCCTGAGAGTATGTTCATTAAATTTTACTTTGCATTTTGGGTAAATCCGTAATGTGTTAAAATTGCGATGGCCGTTGGCGATGCCACAAAATTATAGAACTTCAAGGCGTTTGTATTGCTTTTGGCATGTTTCAAAATAACATAGCCCTGTTCCAGTGGTTTGTGCGATTCTTCTGGAATTACATAATACTTTCCGCCAGCTTTTTTCATCGTGGGCGATAAAGCCAGAGATAGGGCCACAATCCCAATATCAGCAGCTCCTAGCTGAACAAACTGGGCGGTTTGTGAAATATTTTCTCCATAAACTAACTTATTTTTTACCTTATCGTAAATTTTATAATATAACATGCTTTCTTTCGCTTTTTCTCCGTAAGGTGCATGTTTAGGGTTTGCAATAGCTATTTTATTCAGATTGGTATTCAGTAAGGAGTTCATTTTTTCGATAGTTGGATTGATTTTTTTGCTCCAGATAACAATCCGTCCAATGCCATAAGTTTTTACTTCGGAAATGGTTAATCCTTGTTCTTTTAATTTTTTAGGATAGCTGACATCTGCCGAAAAATAGAGGTCGAATGGCGCATTATATTGAATTTGTTCAAAAAACTTTCCTGAAGAACCGTAAGTTACTTCAATTTTTTGGGTTGGATTTTGTTTTTGATAAACCGAAATAACGGAATCCAAGGCAAATTTTAAATCGGAAGCCGCCGCAATGGAGACTTTTTGCGCCTGAATAGTGCAGCCTGTAAAAATAAAAGTTACTATGATGCCAAAAAACAATCTTTTTATCATTTATTTATTGTTTAAGAACAAAGTATTTTGTGATTGTGGAAGTCTGCCCAATAAATTACCTTTAATTACCAAAAATAGTAAATAACAACTGTTATTCTTAGCATTTTTAGCTAAAACTATAGTTCCATTTGCGTATTCTAAGATAAAAGGCAAGAAGAAATTATAAAAAAGCTCCGAACTAAAAAATTTAACCGCAAATTCCCTCGCTGGTGCGAGCGTCCCGCTCGTACCCAATAACACTAGTAACCTAATTTTTTTGGAAAGCTATACACAATTGCAAATAAAGAAAATAAAAAATCCCTAAAATTACTTGTAGTCACGAGCGGGACGCTCGCGCTAGCGGAGTATTCTATACTAAAAGCAAGAAGAAATTATAAAAAAACTCCATACCAAAAAATTTAACCGCAAATTCCGCAAAAAAAACCGCAAAGCGCGCTAAAAAGTTTTAAGTCTTTTAAATTCTAATTTCATAAATCATGCCCTTGCCGGTGCGAGCGTCTCGCTCGTACCCAATAACACGAGTAAGCTAATTTTTTTGGAAAGCTATGCACAATGGTAAATAAAGAAAATAAAAAAGCCCTAAAATTACTTGTAGTCATGAGCGAGACGCTCGCGCTAGCGGAGGATTTTTTCTTCTAAAATTATAATTCCTAAATCGTAAATCAATTTGCGTTAGGGATTGCAGCGGTATCCTTTTTTGAAATGAAATGGAAAAAAAGATTTAGCGGAAAGCCCGACCCCCCCGCCTTTTCGGCGGGGGGAAACGCCCACCAAAAAGGCAGGCAGACCCTAAATTTTATTTTTAATTGTACAATATCTGTCGAATTTACTTTTTAAACATAAAATAAACGGCGAGAATTAGCAAGAGAAATGCGATAATGTGGTTGAGCCTAAAGGTTTCTGTTTTGAATGCGATGAGCGAAAAAGCGGCAAAAACAACCAGCGTAATCACTTCCTGAATTAATTTTAATTGAAGCAAAGAAAATGGACCGCCATTTCCGCGAAAACCGATTCTATTGGCTGGAACTTGAAAAAAATACTCAAATAATGCGATGCCCCAACTGATGAGCACAATGGAAATTAAGCCTAATTTATTGAACCATTTCCACTCGGTAAATTTAAGGTGACCGTACCAAGCAAGGGTCATAAATGAGTTTGACAATATCAAAAGCACTATGGTTAAAACGCCTTTCATAATTTGAAATTTTAATAAACAGAAATTGTGAGCATTATCATGGAAACCAAAACCAGAACAATAACCAGGGGCATCACAAATTTTATCCATTTATCAAAACCAATTTTTACAATGGCAAGCGAGGCCAAAATAAGTCCGGTTGGATTGATAAAAGCAAACAAACCCTGACCGTATTGGTAAGCATTTACAATAATTTCCCTGCCAATGCCAACGGTATCTGCCAAAGGCGAAATTATTGGCATGGTAAGTACGGCCATTCCTGAAGAGGAAGGGATAAAAAAGGATAAGCCATTGTAGATAAAAAACAGTGTATTTACAAAAACGCCTTTATTCATGCCTTCGGTGAGGGTGCTGGCATTATAAAGTACGGTGTCGCTAATGAGTCCGTCATCCATTAATATAGAAACGCCTCGGGCAATTCCGATGATAAAGGCAACGCCAAGCAATTCGCCCGCGCCTTTTGAAAATGCATTGACAAAATCGGATTCGTTTATTTTGGCGATAAAACCTATGGTAATAGCACCGACTAAGAATACAGAAGTCATTTCTATAAACCACCAGTCGAGCAGTGCAACGCCGATTATCATGATGATAAAACAGGCTGAAAACACGAACAAAATGAGTTTAAGTTTGCTGGTTAAGGGAACAATTTCCGCTTTGGAAAGATGGCTAAAATGGGATTCCATCGCTTCTTTTTGGTCATAAATTAACGACTTGCTTGGGTCTTTCTTAATTCTTTTCGCATAACGCAAAATGTATAAAATGCTAATTGTTACACAGATTATTAACTTGATAATTCTTCTATAAAGTCCTGTTGTCCAGTTAATACCAGCCGCATCGGAAGCGATGATGGTCGAAAACGGATTTGTGGTGGAACACATTGAGCCAACGGAAGAGCCTAGAAAAATGCAGGCCAAACCAACCATAGCATCATATTTTGCCGCGATAAATACCGGAATTAAAATAGGGAAGAAGGCCAAGGTTTCTTCAGCAAAACCAAAAGTGGTTCCGCCCAAAGCCACCAATGTTGTTGTGAGAACGATTAAAATATATTCTTTGCCTTTTAATTTATTTACCAACCAAAAGATTCCAGCATCAAAAGCACCAGTCAGACTCATAATTCCTATGAGTCCGCCAATAATCAATACCAAGAATATAATGTCGGATGCCGCTATGATTCCTTTGATGGGCGACTGCGCAAATTCAAAAAAACCTTGTGAATTCGAGGCTGTTTCCTTGTAAGTATTTGGAATATTTATAGGTTTTGTAATGGCGCCATCTGTAAATTTTTTTAAGGGAATTTTGATGTGAAGCTCATCTAAAGAAGCTTGTTCTGCTGGAATTACGATAGATGTTTCCAAACTTTTTCGAATAAAAGTGTTGTCGGCGGCATTGTAAGTTAAGGTGTCATATTTTCCTGAAGGCACAATCCAGGTTAAAAGTGCTACAAGTGCGGCGATAACCAGCAATATGGTTTGTGCACTGGGGAATTTCAATTTTCTCATTTACAAAGTGTTACTTTAACAATCAATATTTTTGCGTTAAATGTAGGGTAATATTCCAAAGGTTTACTTTGGGTTTGTAAATCTATAATTTAAAACGACACATTCCATACTTGTTTTGAAAAATGCTGAAATTGTAAAAATTAACCAGATTAAATAATTTTTTATGAAGGTTTATTCCGTGTCATTAGCTGCCAGAACTTTAAATGACAATGCTGTTTTATTATTGAGCTGGTATTCATATATCGCCCTTCCCTGAATATGCCCATCACTATAATCGGCAATAATCCATTTATTTCCAAGCAATTGAATCTTGCCATAAATCATCGTTCCGCCTAAAACTGCTTCCAAAGGAATTAAGTCGGTTCTTTTTCGGAGTGAATTTCCTACAAATTCTTCGGGATTTGTAATTCCTTTACTGGTTAAGTTATAACCATTGTATTGCGGAATAAACCAATAATTTTTTTCCTCATTGCCAATTTTTATTAAGGAGTCGTTTAAACTTTTAAGGAGTTGATTTTCCTTTTTTAAAGAGTCATTTTTTAAGGTTAACTGAACCGTTTGATCAGGTAGGATATCAGGCTGTTCAACAGCATCTTTACAACTTAAAATTAAAAAGCCAATAATTAATAGAATCGATATTTTTTTCATTTTTTATAGTAAATTTACGCAAAGCAATCGGTAATTAAACATATTGATAAAAAGTGATGCCTGCTTGGTTTTATTTGAATCTGCTGACCAATATTTGGTTATGCCCATATCAAATATAGAAATAAAATACTGTAAAATATTATGTTGAATTGTTGTTTTTCGCGATTATTTCGCGGATTGAATTTGCTGTGATTTAGTCACAAATTTTGAGATTATAAATAATTTCAAGCTTTAATTAAACAACCTTCTAAAAAAGCCGCCAATTCCTTTTTGATGGTAGGGATCACATTGCATATCATCATAAATATAAT